>JAYTRW010000301.1:0-1275 GCA_043745985.1 Methylotenera sp. | reverse complement strand
CTGGGGCACCGACCTCAGTGGTAGCCTCAATGGCGCAGGCGGTGTCGGCGGACTCCTCTTCAGCAAGCTCCACACCAGCATCAAAACCTTCGCCAACGCCTACGACCTAAACGGCAACGTCACCCTGTTAGTCAATACCGCCACCGGCCAACCCGCCGCCACTTACGACTACGGCCCCTTCGGCGAACCCCTCCGCCAAAGCGGCGAATACGCGACCCTGAATCCCTTACGCTTCTCCACCAAATATACGGATGACGAAACAGGTCTGGTGGACTACGGCCACCGATATTACATCCCATCTCTAGGCCGCTGGCCCTCCAAAGACCCCATCGAAGAAGCTGGGGGGGTGAACTTGTATGGGTTTGTGGGAAATGGTGGGGTAAATTTTGTTGATGGCGACGGGCGATCAAAATCGCGGTTAAGAGGACAATTGAGTGCTATTTCTATCAAATATGGAAATACGAATATGGCTAAGATAGCAAAACTTAATTCTTTAATCACTAGTCTAGTGAATACTGTAGATTTCTATGTAAATGATGTATTTTACGAAGGAAGTGGTTACGTCGCAGAGAGCACTGCTGGATATTTTAATAGAGCAACTAGAAATATTATTTTGTATGACCACGACGATCAGTTTGCGGTGCATGAAGTTGTTCATGCATGGCAAGGTTTGCGGCATTTTGGTCTTAATGATGAGAATGCTGAGGGTATGGCTTACGCAACGCAATACAGTTTTGAAACTGTCAAATTGCTTGCAGAGTTGGAAACCGCATTGACGATGCATGGCGGGATGAGCGATCAGGCTGCTGTCAGAAACCTAGTTAAGGAAAAGTGGAGTAGCGCTTGGCTTCCCAGCCCAGATAACAACTTAGGCTGGGAGAAAAAATGGCACTCACATTTAGGTATCCAATCAGAATCAGGTCATGTAAACAATAATGAAATAGCCTTGATGAGTTCGGAATTTTCTGGGTTTGGACTAAAAGGGAAAAAAATTGAAGAGTATTTCAATTCCTTGGATGTGATGAAAAATTCATGCTTAAAAGTTTCGATAGATAATTATTCATCCGGGCGTGATCCAAACACGGAATATGTTAGTTACAGCACACCAGTCTCAAAAGCACTTCGATGAAACTTTTATTGCTCATTTTAATTTCTTTTGGTTTTATATTCAATCTATTTTGGGCTCTTCAGCAAAATCTGTGGGTGAACTTGGGTTCGGGTAGATCTCCAAGCGTGTGATATAGAGATACTTGAAGCAGATCGAAGCTGCGATAA
>JAYTRW010000300.1:0-4323 GCA_043745985.1 Methylotenera sp. | reverse complement strand
AAATTACATCGGTAATATCGTCAATTGAAACGCCTGCATCTTTAATGGCCATGCGGCATGGTGCCATTGTGCGTTCAATTAAGTCTTCAACTAAGCTTTCTAGTTTTGCGCGCGTGATTTTTACCACTAAGTGTTTAGGGCCTGTGGCATCAGCTGTGATGTATGGTAAGTTAACTTCAGTTTGCGTAGCGCCAGAAAGCTCAATTTTTGCTTTCTCTGCAGCTTCTTTCAAACGTTGTTTTGCCAATAAATCCTTGCGTAAATCTAAACCGCCATTTTCTTTTTTGAACTCATCAGCCAGAAAGTCGATTAAGCGGTTATCAAAGTCTTCACCACCTAAGAAAGTGTCACCGTTGGTTGAAAGCACTTCAAATTGATGTTCGCCATCAATGCTTGAAATTTCGATGATAGAAACGTCAAATGTACCGCCGCCTAAGTCATACACAGCAATTTTACGATCGCCTTCTTGTTTATCTAAACCAAAGGCTAATGCAGCAGCAGTTGGCTCGTTGATGATACGTTTAACATCTAAACCTGCAATACGACCTGCATCCTTAGTCGCTTGACGTTGGCTATCATTAAAGTAAGCAGGCACAGTAATCACCGCTTCTGTCACTTCTTCGCCTAAATAGTCTTCGGCAGTTTTCTTCATTTTGCGTAACACTTCAGCAGAAATTTGCGGTGGCGCCATTTTCACGCCACGAACTTCTACCCATGCATCGCCGTTATCGGCTTTCGTGATGGTGTACGGCATTAAACCGATGTCTTTTTGTACTTCTTTTTCGTCAAAACGACGACCAATCAAACGTTTAACTGCGTATAATGTATTTTTAGGGTTAGTCACCGCTTGGCGTTTTGCTGGAGCGCCAGCCAAAATCTCACCATCTTCTTGATATGCAATAATTGAAGGTGTAGTGCGTGTACCTTCAGCATTTTCAATCACGCGAGGTTTGCCACCTTCCATCACAGCTACGCAAGAGTTCGTTGTACCTAAGTCAATACCAATAATTTTTCCCATAATTCCTATTCCTTTTTCTACTCATTAATTTGCTGCATTACTTTGTGTAAACAGCGGTGTTAAATTTTCACCTTGAAGCTATTGTGGTGATTGTTTTTGTTATTTCAAGTGTCTAAGATTGCTAGATTTAATTAAGATTTTGATTTAATTAAAAAATATAGCTTAATTTTTCAATAAATTACTTAGCTACCATCACTAAAGCAGGGCGTAGTACGCGGTCATTTAGCGTGTAACCTTTTTGCAATACTGTTGTCACCGTATTAGGCTCGCCACTATTTTCCAGCATGCTGATGGCTTGATGTTTATTAGGATCAAACTTTTCACCCAATGGGTTAATTTCAGTAATATTAAATTTATCAAAGACCGAAGCTAACTGATTGGTGGTAATTTGCACACCATCTTTGTAGCTTTGCACGTCAGCTGCTTCAATTAACAAAGCTGCATCTAAGCTATCTTTTACTGCAAGTAATTCATTTGAGAATTTTTCTAAGGCAAACTTGCGTGCTTTTTCAATATCATCCATCGCGCGGCGGCGAGTATTTTCACCATCGGCTTTAACGTATAAAACCGCGGCTTGTGCTTCTTTGAGCTGAGCTTCTAATTCACCAATACGCTCATCTAACGAGCCAGCAGCGCCATTTTGTTGTAGATCATCATCAGCTTGTATATTGCCTTCTTGTGTGTTTTCAGTCATGAAGTATTCCTAATTATTTATCAGTAATTATTAAAACAATATTCATATAATGGAGATGCTTTATCAAATCTCAAGCATTTTAGTGAAAATTTTCTTGAATTTAAGAAGCTGGGCATTAATAGCAGCAAAGCTCTGTTATAAAGCTGGTGGAGGTGGCTGGTTCCGCACTTTATAACGATCGTACATCCATAAATATTGTGCTGGGCACTGCTGAATACTGCATTCAATTTCTGCATTTAGTTTTGTTGGCGTATCGATGCCACCAGCCGCCACAGCACGTATATGTATGTTATAGCCACTGCCGAAACTCAAGCGCTCACCAAACGCCATAAAAACCTGTGCACCACTCTTTTGCGCGAGTTTCGACGCGAGCGTCATTGTATATGCTGCTCGTCCAAAGAATGGCGCCCATTCGCCTTCACCTTCATAAGGAGCTTGGTCTGGCAGAATGCCAATTGCTTCACCACGTTTAAGTGCTTGTAATAATTGTTTAACCCCTTGGGCATTGGCTGGAGCTAAGGCTATTTTCCCACGGGCTCTACCATTTTTAATGAGCGGTAATAGCCACTTTTGGCGAGGTGGGCGGTAAAGTACCGCCATAGGATGATGTTCGCCGTAGTGTAGCGAAGTGATTTCAAAGCAACCTAAATGCGGCGTGAGAAAAATAACTCCTTTTCCAGTTTGCAGAGCTTCTTCGACCGCATCCCAGCCAAATACCTCTTTTACCCAACTGATCACTTTGTTTTGAGGCTTAAACCAAATGGCAAAGGTTTCAAGCGCACTTTTGCTGTTTTCAAGTGTACATTTGAAAAGTAGTTTGTGTAATTCAACTTTATTAGTGGTTAAACCACATTGCTTAAGATTGCGTATAGCATGGTCACGATGATCTTTATTAAAGAGGTAACTCATTAACCCAAGTGTCACACCAAGCCCATGGATGATTGGTAGCGGTAAAAATCGCAATAGTTTTAAGCTGCTTATAGCAAATAATATTAAATTGCTTTTAAGTGTTGATTTTAATGAATTCATTCGGAGTCGTATTTAATACGTTAAGTTCTACGGTAGCTGTGAGTTACAATAACACAAGTTTTCAGCATGATATTATCTCATGTAGAAATGTTGCAACAGGATAGTGTGTTATTGGGTACTTATTGAAAAGTATACTGCTACATCTAGGATTAGAGTGTAGGCGAAGAATGAGAGAGTTGAAGCTTTAGAGCTTGGAAGCGTCATTGAGTTGCCAATACTTGCTTTTACTTTACTATTTGAAGAGCCGCGATTCCTTATGCCAAAAAGTCGCATGAGCTTTAGCCATACCACTTCCAAAGTTATGTGCCAAATTTAAAGTGGCTAATACTAGCTTTATACCATTTGAGGTGGAAACACGTATGAGTTAATATCGTGTAGACGATCCTAGCTTATATGCTGACGCTTCTTCTTCTAATCCTACAAATGGCACTTTGCTACTCGGAGTGTTTAATAATGTTAATTCCTATGGTAAACCGCGTGTTTGGCGGGTGGATGAGCCTTTTGAAAAAAATGGCAGAACCTTTTTACCTAAAACAAGCTTGCATATTACCTATGCAAGCTTGATTAATGAAGCCACTGTACATTACTAAAAAACGCGCAACGAATATGATCATCGTATGTTGCAATGGCTGGTCGGTTTATGATGGAACAAACTTTTTCTTTGCCTGTGAGTGCGCTAAAATGACCAGAAACAGCACCTCTGAATGTACTAGAGAGAGTGCTGAATAAGCGATTGTCAAATTAACATCTGATAAATTAAGGTTCTTTCTTGAATATTCTCATCGTAAAACTTTCCTCTTTAGGAGATGTGTTGCATAACTTGCCAGTTGTTTGGGATTTGCGCAGACAATATCCAGATGCCAATATTGATTGGGTGGTGGAAGAGGGTTACGTTAATCTAATCGAGCCTTTGCGGACGAGGGCTGAATTTAAAGGCATTGATCGCATTATTCCGCTAGGGTTTCGACGCTGGAAGAAAAGTCTCTTTAACAAAAAAACACGGATGGAAATTAGATCATTTCATCAAGAACTTCGGTCAGTAAACTATGATTTAGTCATTGAAACTCAAGGGTTAATAAAGTCTGCAGTGGTCAGTCGATTGGCAAAGCGTAATTTAGGTGGGTCAATTACTGGACTTGGCAATGCGACAGAAGGCTCTGGTTATGAACCAATGGCGCGATGGTTTTATACTCATTGTGTGCAAGTATCCAAGCAATGCCACGCAGTGGAGCGCTCGCGTTTGGTTGCTGCGGGAGCGATAAATTCTTCTCCTGCATTAGGGATACCCCAATTTTACCCACATGCATTTGTGGATACTCTTGCTAAAAGAAATCAAGAAATCAGTGTTGATTTTAATGTGCCATATATATTGTTTTTTCATGCAACTGCACGTGCAGCTAAAATGTGGGAAGAAGACAATTGGATTAAAATTGGTCAACACTTAGCTAGAGTGGGTTTTCGGGTCATTTTGCCTTGGGGTAATTTGGCAGAAAAGACGGTAAGCGAGAGATTAAGTCAGCAAATTCCAAATGCTGTCGTGCCGCAGGCTTTCAATTTAACGCAGGCTTTCTCTATTGTAGCT
>JAYTRW010000299.1:0-1277 GCA_043745985.1 Methylotenera sp. | reverse complement strand
TATTTTAAAACGCATCGCGACTCTGCACTTTTAGGTAGTGCTATGTTGATGCTGGTGCTGGCCATGTTGCATATTACCGTGCCACTAAAACACAACATCTACACCTACTTACTGGTTGCTGATATTACACAAAGCATGAATACTATTGACACCACTATAGATGGTAAACCAGCTTCACGTATGGCACATACACAAAAAATGCTGCATGAGGTTGTTTCTTCGCTCCCATGCGGCACAAAAGTTAGCGTTGGCTTGTTTGCAGGCGTTAGCGTTGCTGCACTTTACAACCCAATTGAGGTATGCGATAACTTTGCAGCCATTCAAGACACTATTGACCATCTTGACTGGAGAACAGCTTGGTCAGGTAATAGCCGTATTCGTGAAAGCATGTTTAGCATTACAAGAGCCATTCGTAGCTTTCCTGAAACAGCCCAAGTAGTATTCTTTACTGATGGTGAAGAAGCACCGAGGTTACATGCATTCAACACCAAAGACCTCACAAACTTCCAGGGGGCAGATGGCTGGTTATTGGTTGGTGTAGGCTCTGAAAAAGGCGCCTCCATTCCAAAACTCAGTGAAAAAAATCAATTGATTGGCTATTGGTCAAATGAAAGTTTTGCACTGCAACCTGGTATTGCACAAATTTCCGAATCAAATCTTGGTGTTAGAAATGACGATGTAGCGGGTGGTGAACAAGATCGCTTTATTTCAAAACTGAACTCAGAGTATTTGAAAAGTATCGCTAAAGAAGTTGGCTCAACTTACATTGATGGCGATAATATACATACCATATTAGACGCCATGAAAAATCAAAAACCAGCACGTCGAGATGTTGCCCCATTCGATTTAAGCTGGGTGTTGGCCTCTTTGGCTGGCTTATTACTTCTAGCCGCCTACTTTAGCAAACATCCAATTCAGCAAATTGGCGAGGCGCTTAAGCTATATAGAAAAAATGCTATTAGAAGACAACACACGAAAAACGAACTGGCGATTGCACACGACAACCACATCAATTAATAACATTAAAAACTCTGTTAATCAGGTAAGTTAGCATGATGATTAACAGAATTTTTATGCCACCGTAAGTACACTCTTAGCTGACGAAATGACTCTGCATCTGTATTATCTTGCAGCAGCAAAATGTAGCGACTTTGCCAAATCTTGAACCATTTAAAATCTTTTGGTACCACATGTAAGATAGTTAGATAAGCGCTGACAAAGCTATCTGGCATGACCTTTACAGCAAACCTCTCGCCATTCTTTTGCGTCAAATGACA
>JAYTRW010000298.1:0-1278 GCA_043745985.1 Methylotenera sp. | reverse complement strand
CAGAAAGTAAACTATTGACGACTAGCTCTAAGGCGCGTTTTTCTTTACCTAACTCTTGGCTTTTTTTGTTGTCGTCCCAGACTTTTGGGTCTTCTAGGAGACCATTGACTTCCTCTAACCTTTGAGATTTAGTCTCAAAGTCAAAGATACCCCCTAAGGGATTGGTTGCGCTCGGCTAAATCGACTAATCGATTCGCGATGATATTGAGTTGCTCGGCTTCCATAATGATTTCTACAATGACTTGTGGTGCTATTGAAAGCGAATATTATACAGCAAAAGATACCCTTTTTTTACTCCACTTTTGGCTCAACTTCGACACACCAAGCACCATCAAGATAAACCACTTGCTCGTCTAAAGTGACTCGTTCAGTCACGGCAAATACATCTATATGATACTTTCCGTCACCGCGCTTAAAGTTGGGCTTGCCGTAAACACCATGTTTAGCACCTAACGATAGATGAACACCGCACATGCGCTCATAACTGCCGATGTCACTCACAGCTCGATCTCTGGTGAAAGCGCGATTAAGACCAAAGCCGATTTCGCGCAACCAAACTACTTGCTCATCAGCACGAATATTAGCCAGAACAGCATCAAACTGTGGTGTGCTATCTTCAGTAGCGACTACTTGTCCGCGTTCAACAATCAAAGTGATGGGCATATCTGGACGGTTAACCCTGTATTGCGTGTCGCCAAAGGCAAAGATTCGCACACGTCCATTCACAGCCTCCAAATCACGAGCTTCTGTAAATACCTCACCAATGGGGAATTGCCCGCCGACATTTGGCATCTCGCTGTAATCGCCCACATTGAGTTTGGCAGATTCAAAAGCAGAACCAATCATCAATTGAGCCTCGGGAAACTCATTACCGCCGCTATCTATACAACCAGACTGCGCTTGATTGATGATAGCTTTGAGGCGCTCACCCACTCCACGAAAATACACGAGGTTATAAGCCAATGCATCAATGTAGTAGCCTACCTCGGCACCCACCATACGACTCAAATGTGGATGCTCTATGACTTTTAGTCCGCGCTTAAATAACTCAACACGAATGCGAAAAGCCTCCAGCCTGAAATTAGTCGATTGAACGAGTACAACCAAGTCAGACACTACTAAATCAGCCAATATTGCCAGCACGGCATCTGGTGTATGTTGATCAAAGTCGATAAATTGTGCCTCTGGCAAACAATGCCTATAGGCTTGTGTTAATGCTCTAGCCAGCTCACAACCCTTATCAAACACCACCACAGCCTTATGGGGCGAGACGTGTTT
>JAYTRW010000297.1:0-1279 GCA_043745985.1 Methylotenera sp. | reverse complement strand
GCCCAGTGCTGAGCATATTCTCAATGTATTAACCCGTCTCAAACCACCCAAGATTCCAGCACAGGTGGCCACCAGTTTGACGCTACTTGAGGAACCGTTGGCTAATACGGCTCGTTATGACAGTTTGAATGCAAAGGATATCAACCATGCCTGACATCCTCACCCAACTCAAAGCGCTTAAATTACATGGCATGGCCGATAGCTATGCTGAACTCGTCAGCCAAGGTGCGCATGGCGCTACCGCGTCCCTAGAATCTTCTGAATGGTTGCTGAGGCATCTAGTGGAGGCAGAATCTACTGATCGTGCGATACGCTCGATTGCTTATCAGATGCATACGGCCAGATTTCCTATCCACCGTAATCTTGAGGGCTTTGACTTTGAGGAATCCAGTGTAGATGCTGCCTTGATTGACCGGCTTGCCACCATGACGTTTACTGATGCCGCGGAGAATGTCGTCCTGGTCGGTGGTTCCGGCACAGGGAAATCACATCTGGCTACCGCATTGGGTGTGGCGGGCATTCAACATCACGGCAAGCGTGTGCGCTTCTATTGTGTCGTGGAGTTAGTGAATAGCTTGGAACGCGAGAAAGCCGCAGGTAAGCAAGGCAAGTTGGCGATGAGTTTGATGCAGATGGATCTGGTGATTCTGGATGAGCTGGGTTATTTGCCATTCTCTCAAGCAGGCGGCGCGCTGTTGTTTCATCTACTGTCACGTTTATATGAACGCACCAGTGTCATCATCACCACCAATTTAAGCTTCTCGGAATGGAGTAGCGTGTTTGGGGATGCCAAACTCACCACCGCGCTTTTAGATCGACTCACGCATCACTGCCATATTGTTGAAACGGGTAATGAATCTTATCGATTTAAGCACAGTAGTACGCAAGCTAAAGGGCGTATTAAGGCAAGAGAGTTGGAGCGAAAGGAATTTGTAGTACCAGATAACGCAGACTTCTAATCTGAACAATCAACCACTAGATAATAAAGGAGCTTTAGACCCCGTTAGTCTGGTCGACTTATCCACAGCGGTGTAGTAATCTACACCTATAAACACCTGGTCAACATTCAACGCGCACAGGTGGTCAGTTTTAAACGCGCGTCAACAAATACATTCAAAATAAATAATAAACTTATAATCAAAGACTACGATGTAAGTTCGATTTATCCATACGTGATTATTATTTAGTGGCCATATTGGAGGGGTATTAAGGAGTATCAAGTAATTCAAGCGCTTGTTTTGAAGCTTCACTTAATCGCTCATATTCCAGTTTCGAAATT
>JAYTRW010000296.1:0-4335 GCA_043745985.1 Methylotenera sp. | reverse complement strand
CGTGTTTCATCTCTATCCATTTATAGGCGTATTGGTGCAACGTAATACGTCGAAAGTTTGTAGGGTGGGCAACTTGTTTGCCCACGCACCTATATGCTAGTTAAAATAACACAATGTCACATTACCGTCGTGCAAATCAGGCAGGGGCAACTTACTTCTTCACCGTGGTCACTTATCGGCGGCGAGCATTCTTGTGTGATGAAGAAGTGCTCAATGCGCTACGTGATGCCATTGATAAAACGCGCGCAAAATACCCATTTATCATCGATGCATGGGTCATCCTCCCCGACCATATGCACGCTATTTGGACATTGCCACCAGATGATACGGATTTTGCAAATCGATGGCGACTGATTAAGCGCTATGTCACCTTGGCATGTGGTAATGCTTTGCATCAACCAGATTTAATGACCGCCTCCAAAACCAAACATCGGGAATCCACCCTATGGCAACGGCGGTATTGGGAACATTTAATTCGGGATGATGACGATTATGCAAAACATATGGATTATATGCATTTTAACCCCGTTAAACATGGATTGGTTAATCAGGTTATAGATTGGCCGCATTCCAGTTTTCTTCGTTATGTGAAGCAAGGGGTGTATGGTGCAGATTGGGGTTTAGCCGCGAGGATAATAGAGGGTGGTTTTGGCGAATAAGCTGTTAGTTTTATGTAGGGTGGGCAGATTTCTGCCCACGAGGATGTTGGAGTGTCAAAGGTTGTAACGCGTGGACAACGAGTTGCCCACGCTACTTGGCTTTTATTTTTTAACAGCTGATATTTTATGGCTTAATTGAATGCTAGGGATTTCAATGTATTTGTACATAATCCAAGCTGCTGTAAGACTGGTTGTTAAAGTGGCAGTTGTAATTACTAAATCGGTAATTACACCTTGAGGTAATAACCTATGTATTATATTTGCTATTGCCCCAGTGATAGGGTTGTGTAGTAGGTATAAACTGTACGAAATTAGCCCAATTTTTTGTAACCACTTCCAGTTTAACCAGATGTTCATATAATTATTAAGTCCAGCAAATAGCAGCAGTGATGCGGTAAGCCCCGCGGTTAAAACGAATTGTTGTGAAGTTATTATGCCCGCGATGACGATTGCTAATATATACATCATTGCAAAATATCTTTCTGATATTGTGCCTTTAATGCTCCAGCATACTAACGTCCCAGCCATAAAGCTGTACCAGTATTTAATAAAGCTGCCAGTCCAAAAGGCTGTTAATTGATGTTGAAATGCCCATGGCAATGAAAACAGTCCTATAAGAGTAAAAACTAAAGCTCTAGCATTTGGCGAGTTTGAAATTTTGCTGATGTAATCGCTGAATAAAACCAATAGTATGAAAAATATGTAGAACTGAACTTCAATGCATAAAGTCCAAAATATAGTATTTATTTCATGAATGTTAAAAAACTCTTGTAAATATAGTAAGTGTATAAAAAAATCTGACACACTTGGTAAGGCAGCATTTTCTAGAGTTGAAATTCTTTTCAATAAAAGGAAAGTAATAGCAAAAATAATCGCGAAATAGTAAGGAGGTGTTAAGCGTAGGAATCTCCGTAAGATAAATTTGATTGAAAGTTTTGTATCTATTGCAGTTGACTCGACTGTGTAAGCCATTACATAACCACTTAATACAAAAAAAATAGCAACGCCTAAATGACCAAAGTTAAATAAGATGTCGTTTATATAGTCAGGGAATACAGACCTTAAGTAATCTACATGATGGCCTTCGGATAAATGAAAAAGAACCACCCATAATGCAGCAAGTCCTCTTAACCCGTCTGCAAATGCAAAGCGACTTTGACTTGAACTGGTTTTTACTAAATTATTTGAGTTTAGCAATCTATAACCTTTAAAGATAACGATGAAATTACAGCTTCTAAATGTTTCTAATTTTTCAACATTGCTAAAAATTAAAATTATGGTTTTTTAAATACACGGAAATTGATAATCAATTTGTCAATATTTGACTAGGTCATTTATTACCAAGTAGTTTTAAATGAGCAAGCAGTTTTGTTAATTGCGTGGCGAACGCAGTTTTGATATGGGGAAGCTATATAATAAAAAGCTAGCGCCAAAATAAAAACAGCTATAATTAATATTAACTTTTGCTTGGTGTCTTTATCCATAAGTAGCCTCCTTGGTTTGATGTTATATTTATGCTTTCAACCCCCCATTCCATTATGCCGCAACAACGCATCCATACTTGGCTCTCTGCCTCTAAACGCTATAAATGATTCCATCGCTGGGCGTGAGCCGCCTTTAGCCAGCACTTCATCTTTAAAGAGTTGTCCTGCTTCATGTGAGAGTACGCCCAACTCTTCAAATAAGCTGTAAGCGTCGGCTGAGAGTACTTCTGCCCATTTGTAGCTGTAATAACCTGCGGCATAACCGCCTGCAAAAATATGGCTGAAGCTGTTGGGGAAGCGGTTCCACTTTGGTGGGCGCACTACGGCAACTTCATCGCGGATTTGTTCGATTAAATCTAGCGCTGTTAACTTACCATTAGGGTCAAACTCGCCGTGTAGGCGCATATCGAATAGTGAGAATTCAATTTGGCGCATGGTTTGCATACCCGCTTGAAAGTTTTTAGCGGCGACCATTTTGTCGAACAATTCGCGTGGTAATTGCGCACCTGTGTCTACGTGGGCGGTCATATGGCGTAGCACTTCCCATTCCCAGCAGAAGTTTTCCATAAATTGGCTGGGCAGTTCAACTGCATCCCACTCCACGCCTTTGATGCCTGAAACGCCGTATTCATCCACTTGGGTGAGCATGTGGTGCAAGCCGTGACCAAATTCGTGGAACATGGTGATGACTTCATCGTGCGTGAATAACGCTGGCTTGGCACCGACTGGAGCAGAGAAATTACAGGTTAAGAACGCAACTGGTAGTTCAATGCCATCTGCTTTTTTGCGACGGGTAATCGCCTCATCCATCCAGGCGCCACCGCGTTTGTTGTTACGAGCGTACAGGTCTAAATAGAAGTAAGCAATTGCCTTACCTGCGGCATCGTTAATTTGGTAAAACGCAGCATCTGTGTGCCAAAGTGGTGCTTCGGCTTTCTGTACTTGTACGCCAAAAATAGTCTCTGTAACTTTAAATAACCCTTCCAGTACTTTGCTTTCAGGAAAGTATTGTTTCACTTCTTGGTCTGAGAATGCGTATTTGTCTTCGCGTAGTTTTTCGCTTACGTAGCCGACATCCCATGATTGCATGTCGTCAATACCAAGCTTTTTGGCATAGGCCGTGAGTTCTTGCATATCGCGTTCTGCATAAGGTTTGGCACGTTTTGCAAGCGTATCTAAAAACTCGGTGACTTGTGCAGGTGTATCTGCCATTTTGGTGGCGAGCGAGAGCTCAGCATAGTTTTTAAAGCCTAAGGTTTGAGCTTCTTCTTTTTTCAGTTTAAGAATATCGCTAATCAGTTGTGTGTTGTCCCACTCTTTTTTACTAAATTCTGACGCACGAGTCGCATAAGCGCGATAAAGCGTTTCGCGTAGTGCGCGGTTTTCGCCGTATTGCAATACGGGCATGTAAGAGGGAAATTGTAGGCTAAATTTATAACCCGCTTTCCCTGCTTCTTTTGCAGCTTCAGCGGCAGCCTCAATGGCATCAGCTGGTATGCCAGCTAAATCGGCGATATCTTCAACGTAATGCGCAAAGTCATTGGTGTTATCTAGAATATTTTCTTCAAACTTTGAGCCTAATTTAGAAAGCTCTTCGCTCACGGCTTTAAAGCGCGCTTTTTGCGCTTCTGGTAATTCGGCACCACCTAGTTTGAAATCACGCACTTCATTATTGATGATTTTTTGCTGGGTCGCGGTCAGGCTTGCAAAGGCAGCACTGGCTTGAATGGCTTTGTATTTGGCGTACAGGCGTTCATCTTGCGACATATCACTGCCGTAATCAGTCAGCTTAGCCAAATTTTCGTTGTAAGCTTCACGTAGTTCAGGGCTATTCACTACAGCGTTCATGTGGCCGACTTGGCTCCAAGCACGGCTGATTTTATCGCTATGGTCCTCTAATTTAAGTGCAAAGTTTTCCCATGTTGGTGCTTCTGTTGCAGTGGCTAAGCGTTCAACCAGTGCGCGGCCTTCAGTGAGTAGACTATCAATGGCTGGACTGACATATTCAGGTTTGACTTCATTAAATTTAGGTAAGCCAGCAAGATACAACAATGGGTTTGACACAGAATATTCCTTAAAACAGATTAGTTAATTAAACGCAGACTAAACGGATAGCGGTAAGTTTCGCCCTTACTGGTAGAGATGGCGGCAATAATGCATAAAACAATATTCAGCACCCAAATAACAGGAAA
>JAYTRW010000295.1:0-1281 GCA_043745985.1 Methylotenera sp. | reverse complement strand
GCTGTAACGCATTGCACTGTGAAGTGTTTGTGGCATCGCGTTGGCGTGAGGTAGTGTTTCATTTAGCACATTTTCAATACGTGCCTGTTTTTCCGCAGCCCAAGCTGAAAAATCCAGCAATGCTGTTTCAGATGAATGACTATTCATCATCATCAGACTTAAATGGTATCAGCTGATTACGCTCATTTAGAATTTGAACCTGTTGTTCAACGTCAGCAAGTGACTTTTGGCAAAACTGCAGTAGGCTATTGCCGCGCTGATACGCAGCCAATGATGATTCTAAAGTCATTTGTCCAGACTCCATACGCACAACGATGCTTTCTAACTCTGCGTATGCCAATTCAAAGTTCTCTGGCTGTGCGATATTATTCTCTTGGGATGTTGCTGTTTTGGATTTAGGTGCGGTCATAGCAAAATTTAAATGGCGTTAAGGCGATATTCTACCAAATCCTATGCCAAACACTGCTTTAAAAATCCATGAATATCACTAATCTCTTCCATGCACACAGAATGCGCCATATTGTATTCATGCCAACTGACAGAGTAGTGATTACTTTGTAATGTTTGCAGAGATATTTTGCACATATCCAGCGTGATAACATCATCAAATACGCCATGTGCCATAAAGATTGGCGTTGTTGAATTGGCTGGGTTGGCTTCAGTGGCTAGCTTAGTTTTAACTGGTAAGTAGGTAGATAAAGCCAAAACACCGCCTAACTTTTTCGGATAGCGAAGTGCAGTATATAAGGCAATTGCTCCGCCCTGCGAAAAGCCCGCAATCACAATGTGCTCAGCAGCAATACCTCTCTCCAGTTCTTTTTGAATGAGCGAGTTAACGTAGTGTTGGCTATTTTTTATGCCATCTTCGTCCTCTTTACTACTACCTGTCACACCATACAAATCATACCAAGCCGGCATGATGTAACCACTGTTGCGAGTGACCGCCATTTCCAGCGCATGGGGTAGTATGAATCGCACATTGGGGATGTTAAGTTTTTGCACGATAGGCTCAAAGTCATGACCATCAGCGCCTAAACCATGCAACCAAATCACACTAGCGTTTACTTTTAGGTGGCTTTCAAGTTGGTTGCTGACTAATTCTAGAGGCGCTTTATAGTTCATTGTGGGAGCTTTATCGGTAAGTTTCTTGGTAAGTAAGAGTGCAATCGATTTAGGTAAAACTTGAAGTGATGTTTGATTAAATAAGATTGCTATTAAAAAAATAATATCTGTTATATGCTGTTAATAAGCAGTGAAATCATAGCATTGTATTAAATATAA
>JAYTRW010000294.1:0-1282 GCA_043745985.1 Methylotenera sp. | reverse complement strand
GACATTCAACTAACGGCTGGATTAGCCCTGTCGACTTTGAAGCAAAGTATTACAAAAGTATTGAGGGGTTGCTTGTCTAATTTTATGGCTAGGTTCAGCACATGCCAATCGCAGCACGTTTAGATATTTTTTCTTTGTACCAAAGCCTAGCGATAATTGCGCCTATAACTGGATAGAATAATGATGATATGGCAGCAAACACAGGGCCAACAAAGCCCATCGCCATACAAGAACCAAAGATGGCTAGAAGGCCGCCACAAAGTGAGGCGAGGGCGTACCACTTGGAAATTTTGCTAAAACGTACCATAGTTCGACCATAATCTTTGACTTTACCTAACACCATATTCCAAAGGAGTAAAAAGAAAAATACGGTAATGGCATGTATCCACGTCATTACTGCGGTTGCGGCTAATCTCAAGGATTGCTGATTAGCGGAGATGTCTACATATGGGTGCTCGGACCAAAGTGCAGTACCAGGCACATACCAAGCACCCCAAAGAATGGCGGTCCAGAGGGCCCACATAAAGCCCCAGCGTTGATTTCTCGCATAATGTTTGTGTAAGGCGTGATTCAGAGAGGCGCTGTTCAAAATAAACTCTTTCAGATAGATTGGGTTGTTAGTCAGATCTATTCACTAGGCGCTCTGCTACCATAGTGAAATTGCGCATCAGCTTACTTTTCGTTGAGGCATCTAGTCCTATTTGATCAATCGCCGCCGACATACACGTTAGCCAAATATCTTTAGATTCAGCATTAATCTCTACATGTTCATGCATGGTTCTGACATTGGAGTGGTCATGTTTCTCAACATATAATTTAGGGCCACCTAAAAATCCTGAAAGAAAGTTGAATTGCTCAACACGTGAGTGCGCCAAGCCGTTGCCACGCAGATGTAATAAAAGCAGCTGATGAGCCGAGTTTTCAGTTTCAACAATGTCATAAAAAACCTTCACTAGGTTTAAAACACCATACTCTCCGCCAACTAGATCATACAGGGAGCTAGTTGCAGCATCATTGATAGTTGGCTGAGCGGTTATCATTAGTAGCGTTCGATAGGCATTGTTAAACGTATATACACGACATAATAATAAACAGAGGTGTGACGAATAAATACTATCTTGAAGGTGTAATACCTAAGAAGTATTTGGCTGGAAAAAATATAGCGCAGAATGTACCGTGTCTGGTATTGAGCGAACTACTACTTTAAGAGTAATCCGTTATGAGAATTGTACTCAACTAATGATTGTCATCAAATGCATACCAATGCGGAATTTTTTTTAGA
>JAYTRW010000293.1:0-4339 GCA_043745985.1 Methylotenera sp. | reverse complement strand
CAATCGCTTTCAATTGCTCTAACTCATCTAAGGTCAACACTGGTTGGCTAGCCTCTAAACGCATTGGCGGTGTAGATTCATCCACGCCCAACAAGTTTGGTTTTGGGCCAATGAATGTCACCAATGACATCACCAACTCTTCACGAATTGGGTCAATCGGCGGGTTAGTCACTTGCGCAAATAATTGTTTGAAATAGTTATAAAGCAGCTTTGGTTTAGCAGATAAGACTGGCAAAGCCGCGTCATTACCCATTGAGCCAGCGCCTTCTTCACCATTTTGCACCATAGGTTGCATGACGAACTTGAGGTCTTCTTGGGTATAACCAAAAGCTTGTTGTGTATCCAACAAGCTAGCTGCCATTTCTAGGCCGCCATCCACTTTAGGCATATCGCTTAAGAAGTAACGTGTTTTCTCAATCCACTGCTTGTAAGGCTTTGCCGTCGCAAGCGCGTTTTTCACTTCTGCATCGCCAATAATACGGCCTTGCTCAGTATCAATCAGCAACATTTTGCCTGGTTCTAAGCGCCATTTTTTAACGATTTTTTCTTGCGGGAATGTCAATACACCCATTTCAGACGCCATCATCACGAGATCATCTTCAGTGACTAAATAACGCGCTGGGCGCAAACCGTTACGGTCTAGCGTTGCACCAATCATGCGTCCATCAGTAAATGCCACTGCAGCAGGGCCATCCCATGGCTCCATCAATGCAGCGTGATATTCGTAGAACGCGCGACGCTCTTCATCCATCATCGCATTGTTATTCCAAGCCTCTGGAATCAACATCATCATCGCATGTGGCAATGAATAACCACCCGCCACTAACAACTCTAAACAGTTATCGAAACATGCTGAGTCTGATTGGCCATCTATAATGAGCGGCCATAGTTTTTCTAGATCTTCACCGATTAGGCTAGATTTCATCGTCTCATGACGCGCAGCCATCCAGTTAACGTTGCCTTTAACGGTATTAATTTCACCGTTATGCGCAATCATGCGGAATGGATGCGCCAAGTCCCAGGCTGGGAATGTATTGGTAGAAAAACGTTGATGTACTAGCGCCAAAGCTGAAACTAGCGTTTCATCGTTTAAATCTGTGTAATAAACACCCACTTCGTTAGCAAGCAACATACCCTTGTAAACGATGGTGCGTGAAGATAGCGACGGAATATAGAACGTGGCTTTGTCTTGTAAATTCAATGCGCGAACCGCATGCTCTATGCGCTTGCGAATGACAAATAGTTTACGCTCGAAAACGTTTTGATCGGCAACACCTGCACCAATCATCATTTGACGCATAGTTGGCTCAACATCACGTGCCGCATCGGCAATATTGCTGTTATCCACAGGGACATCGCGCCAGCCGAGTAGCGTTTGATTTTCTTCAGCAACAATTTTGCTGATTAAGGCTTCGCAAGTTTCACGATTTTTTGCACTTTGCGGCAAAAATACATTACCAACCGCGTATTGGCCGACTTCTGGCAGATTGATATTAAGCTTTGCGGCTTCTTTACGCATAAATGCGTCTGGCATTTGCATAAGCAAGCCAGCGCCATCACCCAATTTAGGGTCATAACCTGTAGCACCACGATGGGTCAGGTTAGTTAATAATTCCAACCCTTTTTGCACAATTTCATGGCTCTTTTTGCCCTTGATATGCGCCACAAAACCTACGCCACAAGCATCACGCTCGTTTGATGGGCTATATAAGCCCTGTTTAGCAGGCTGATTTGAATTCAAATTGTTTGAATTTAAGTTGTTCGAGTTACTTAAAACTGTTGCCATATTATTTAATCACAAAACATTTAGCGGAACCTTCAAGTTTACCGTTAAATGCCTATGTGTTCAATAAGATAGGGGCATAAATTAGGCTGAATTTCGTTTTTTTTAATTTTTAAGTGCTTCATTAAGAATAAAAGCAAGCCCAAACTTAAAACTCCCCTTATCTCATTATTTCACTGATGCTGAAATAATGAGATAAGGGGAGCTAGTAAGGCGAGTTGAAGAATACAATTGAAAGCAATAAGCCTTTTTACTTGATTTGTGAGAACGCCTTTTTAGCTGCAGCGACAGTGTTCGCTATATCTTCATCAGTGTGTGCAGCTGAAACAAAGCCTGCCTCAAATGCTGATGGTCCTAAATAAATACCGCTATCCAACATGCTGTGGAAGAATTGGTTGAAGTGCTCTTTGTTGGATTGCATCATTTCATGGTAAGAAGTTGGACATTTTTCGCAGAAGTATAGACCAAACATACCGCCCACGTTTTGCGCGTTAAAGACCACGCCAGCTTCTTTTGCTGCAGCCTTCAAGCCATCGACTAATTTTTGCGTTTGCGCAGTCAATTTAGCATGAAAGCCTGGCGCTTGAATAAGCTCCAGCGTTTTCAAGCCAGCCGTCACGGCAACAGGGTTACCAGAGAGTGTACCCGCTTGATACACTTTACCCACAGGGGCGAGGCATTGCATAATATCCTTACGTCCGCCGAACGCGCCCACAGGCAAGCCGCCACCAATCACTTTACCCAAAGTCGTCATATCCGGCTTGATGTTATACAACGCTTGCGCACCACCTAAAGCGACGCGGAAACCCGTCATTACTTCATCAAAAATCAATACAGCACCGTGTTTAGTGCAAAGCTCGCGCAAAGTTTGTAAAAACTCCATATGCGGCACGATTAAGTTCATATTACCCACAACAGGCTCAATAATCACACAAGCGATTTCATCGCCTGTTTTATCAAACAAATCTTGTAATTGCTGTGTGTTGTTATATTCCAAAGTAAGCGTGTGCGCGGCTACACTGGCTGGCACACCGCCTGAATCTGGCTCGCCGAAAGTCAGCAACCCTGAACCAGCTTTTACTAACAAGCCATCTGAATGGCCGTGGTAGCAACCTTCAAATTTCACAATCTTATCGCGACCTGTAAAACCACGCGCAGTACGAATCGCACTCATGGTAGCCTCAGTGCCACTACTGTTTAAACGCACTTGCTCCATGCTTGGCACCAGCTTATTAATCAGCTGCGCCATTTCTAGCTCCAAACCTGTAGGCGCCCCAAATGACAAACTGTTTGCTGCGGCTTCTTGCACAGCCCTAATCACCGTAGGGTGCGCATGACCAACTATCATCGGCCCCCAAGAATTGATGTAATCGATATATTCCTTACCATCCACATCCCAAAGTTTAGAGCCTAAGCCTTTTTTAAAAAATATCGGCGTACCGCCCACACTGCGAAACGCGCGCACTGGCGAATTAACACCACCTGGAATAAGTTCTTGAGATTTATCGAATAGGGATTGGTTGAGTGAGGTCATGGCGCGCTAAATTATATTAAATAAAAACATTATTTTAGCAGATGCCCAAGGCTAAACTGAGGTTATTTATCCTCGTATTTTATGGTTTGAGTTCTCACATTTGCAAATAGTAAAACACCCAAAACAATTATCGCTTACATAGTAAGCCTATGTGCTAGAGTTAATTTTTAATGAATTAGTTAGGAGCAAGTGATGGCAACAATGACAATCTCATCCAAAGGGCAGATGGTGCTACCTGTCGATATACGCAGACGGTTTGGCTTAAGGGCGGGCGCTAAAATTGAAGTTATTGAAGAGGCTGATGGCTTAAAACTAGTGGCTGCCCATGTTGTAAATCCAAAATCTATAGCCGACTGCGCAGGCATGGTCACCGCCCCCAGCATAGGCAAAACAAGAAGTTTAGATGATTTTGATGCCGCAACATACGCCGCAAAAGGCGCTAAATGAAAGCGGTAGATACAAACGTACTTGCACGATTTTTTATTGACGACGCAGACGATGCTCAAGCCATTTTACAAAAACCACTTGCCCTTAAAGTGATGTCTAGCAAAGTATTTGTCTCCATAACGGTGGTGTTAGAGCTTGAGTGGGTGATGCGCGGCTTTTATCAACTGCCGCGTGAAAGCATATTACAAGTGCTTAAAGCGCTATGTGGATTAGAAAATGTAACGATTGAGGACCGTGAAACGCTATTTTCGGCAATTGAAGCCTATAGCAAAGGCCTAGATTTTGCCGACGCGCTTCACCTAGCTCGCGCTAAGCATTGCCGCGCTTTCGTGAGCTTTAATACGCGCTTGCAAAAACGCGTAGCGCGCTAATAAATTAGTGCCGATTGTGGAAATACCTAAATTAACCGACTAAAAATTTAGCTTATCTTGCACCACCACACTCGCCTGCGCTCTCACCCTTGCAAAATCTAACAACTCTGGCAAGCGTGCCATTTTACTACGCCAATCATTAAACATCTCTTGCCCAAGTAGCACATAGTGCCAGTTTTTACCGTTTTTCAAATCATCTGGTAA
>JAYTRW010000292.1:0-1286 GCA_043745985.1 Methylotenera sp. | reverse complement strand
AGCCGCAAGCCAGCGTGGCGGCAATCGCTAGGTAGGGGTTTACGTCCACACCAGGTACACGGTTTTCAACACGCCTTGAATTGGCGTCAGAGTTTGGTACGCGTATGCCGCAAGTACGGTTGTCATAACCCCAACGCACATTGGTTGGGGCCGACATCAATGGCGCTAATCTGCGATACGAGTTTACATACGGCGCAAACATTGGCATCACTTGCGGAACGTATTTTTGTAAGCCTGCGATATAGTGAAAGAGTTCTGGGCTAGCGCTGCTATCGGCTTTGCTAAATATATTGTTACCGTCAGCATCAATAATGCTTTGGTGGATATGCATGGCGCTGCCAGGTTCAGCTTCCATAGGCTTTGCCATGAATGTGGCAAATATACCGTGACGTAAGGCGGTTTCACGCACTGTACGTTTGAATAGAAACACGCGGTCTGCTAACTCTAATGGGTCGCCATGTGTGAAATTGATTTCCATCTGTCCTGCGCCAGCTTCGTGAATCAAAGTCTCAACGCCCAATCTATGCACGTCGCAGAATTTAGAAAGCTCCATGAAGAATGGGTCAAAATCATTCACAGCATCAATTGAATAACTTTGCCTACCTGCTTCAGGTTTACCTGTGCGACCAATTGGCGGTTGCAGAGGTTCATGTGGATTTTGTTGGCGTGCAACTAAGTAAAACTCCATTTCAGGTGCCACTATAGGGCGCCATCCACGTTGCGTGTAAAGGTCAATCACACGACGCAACACAGCGCGAGGTGAAAGTGCCACTGGCGTGCCATCCCACTCCAAGCAATCATGAATAACAACTGCGACAGGCTCTGCAGCCCAAGGCACGACTCTAAAGGTCGAAATGTCTGGTTTGCAGACCATGTCGGGGTCGGTATCGCCTACGTATGGTCCGTTATCAGGCTGCTGACCGTTTACCGTATTCAGCAACACACTTTTAGGTAAGCGCATTTCACCAGCACTTAAAAACAAATCTTTAGGTAAAATTTTACCGCGTGCGATACCTGTCATATCAGGTATCACACACTCAATTTCGTGAATGTGGTTTTCAGTAATAAGTTGAGAAATCGATTTGTTCATAGCTAACCTTTAGTGTGTTTTATTAACTTCTACTTTAGAGCTCTACGCGGCTTTTTACAATCAAGTTACAATCAAAAGTTGAAAAGCATGCCGCTTGTCGGTATAATTCGTTAATTCTGAAACGGGAAGAGTATAAAGCTCCTCCCGTTTTGCGTATCTGCCATTTGTTCATGATTAACACTATGATGAACTTAGC
>JAYTRW010000291.1:0-1287 GCA_043745985.1 Methylotenera sp. | reverse complement strand
CATGGTGGTCACAGTATCTTCAATATTGTCTAGCAACATGCTCTCTGTAAGCTCTAACTTAAGCAGCATGGGGTTAACACCGTAACGCTGAACCGCTTCATGCACCTGATTAACGAAATCAGCTTGTCTGAATTGTTTAGCACTCACGTTAATAGACAAAGTAAGCGCATTCGTCATCACATCTTGTTTCCACATTTTAAGTTGATGACATGCCGTTTCCAACACCCACTGCCCTATTGGTAGAATCAAACCCGTTTCTTCAGCTAGCGGAATAAAATGGAAAGGTGAAACTAAGCCATGCTCAGGATGCAGCCAGCGAATGAGCGCCTCCGCTCCCATCGGTCGACCAGACACATCTACCTGAATCTGGTAATACAAATGAAGCTGCTGTTTATCGATGGCTTTACGCAACTCACGCTCTAGGTCTACTCGGGTATTAATCACTTCTTGCATTTTTGGGTCAAAAAACCGAATGGTATTACGACCCGCTTTTTTCGCCTGATACATGGCAATATCCGCATGTTTCAACAGTTCTTCTTGTGACTGATTATGGTTGCTAAATAATGCCACGCCTATACTCGGTGTGCAGTGATACTCATGTTGACCAAGTTGATAGGCTTGATTCAAAGAAGCTAGAATTTTTTCGCCGATAGCCTCAACCTGAGTCGCAGCTTCAGGTGCGTATTCACTTAAGCTTTCCAGTAAAACCACGTACTCATCACCGCCTAAACGAGCAACAGTATCCCCCTCTCGCACGCAACTGACCAAGCGCTCGGCAACTTGTTGTAGCAGTAAGTCACCAACATCATGACCTAGCGAGTCATTCAGTGTTTTGAAGTGATCCAAATCTAAAAATAATACCGCGCCATCTTGGCCAGTACGTGCATTAAATACCAAAGCCTGATTAAGTCTATCCACCATGAGCCGCCTATTAGGCAAGCCTGTCAAAGAGTCATAAAAAGCCAGATGTTTAATTTCTTCGGCTGCAGCTTTATTCATGGTGATGTCGGTTAACGTGGCTACATGGTTGGTCACAACACCGTTGGCATTTTTAACTACGGTCACTGTCAAACGTTGCGGGAAAACTTCACCATTTTTACGTCGGTTATAGACTTCCCCCGCCCAATGACCAGTGGCATGAACGCATTCCCACATGGCATCATAAAAACCTTCGCTATGTTGGCTAGCGCTTAACAACCGCGGTGTATGCCCAATTGCCTCTTCTGTGCTATAGCCAGTGATATCACAAAACGCTTGATTGACTTTCAGGATGATATTTTTTGCATC
>JAYTRW010000290.1:0-1287 GCA_043745985.1 Methylotenera sp. | reverse complement strand
TGACCGCAGCTTTTTCAGCCTCAGTTAAATTGCGCCATGTCATACCCGCGCGGTTAACTAGTTTCTCCCAAGGTTGTTGGTTTAACCAAGCCTCAAGTAGAGATTGAGTGACACCATTCTTTTTGAAATCATGAAACTCGTAAGCAATATGGTGCGCAGTTAGCCAGTCGCGGGCTTTTTTTACGGTGTTACAGTTAGGAATGCCAAATAGCTGCATAGAATAGTGTTTAAAATAAACGTTTTATATTAAAAACGCATTTTACAGCAATACGCTATAGAAATAACCCAAAGTGCTGAGATTGTGCTGATAAGTTGGCTTAATTTAGATAGTTACGTTTGAATTAGACTATTTGAATATAGTGCCGAATGCAATGAATCAAGCCTAGTCTAAGAGACTCTAGGTTTCATTTAGCTCTTAAAAAATAATTGGCCATTTTCAGTAAAATTAAGATCTAGATTTCTTAGCAAGCTGATTAGACGGTCTTCAGGAAGTGGGCGAGAGATAAAATAGCCCTGCATTTCATCGCAGCCAAGTTCTGCGAGTAACTGGCGCTGACCTTCAGTTTCAATACCTTCAGCGACAACGTTTAAATCTAGCGCGTGAGCAAGTTCAATCACCGCTTGAATCACGCCACGTGTTCTATGGTTTGTTTCTATATCTTCAGTGAACGTTGGATCAAGTTTTAATTCGCTGATTTGCCATTTCTGAAGATTAGTTAAGCTAGAAGAGTATGTACCAAAATCATCGAGCGTGACTTTGATACCAGCTTCTTTAAAACGAGCGAGCTGATTGTTGAATACCACTTGATTTTTGAGTGCAGTAGATTCTGTCATCTCAATGATTAAGCTTGTTTTAGGTAAATCATACCTATTTAGCATGGCATTGATATTGCTTACTAAATTGGCGTTAATCATTTGATGATGCGATATATTGACTGAAATGTTGAATGGAATACTTAAGCTTGTTAATTGTTGTAATGTGCGGCAACTTTCTTCAACCACCCAATCACTAATCGCATAACTTAAACCAAATCGATCAGCCGCTAGCATGAAGTCACCTGGGTACAACAAACCCTTCACTGGATGGTCCCAGCGTAATAGCGCTTCTGCACCTACTGGTTTTCTGGTGATGCTATCAATTTTAATTTGATAGTGAAGCTTTAGCTCATCATTCGCTAAGGCATTTTTTAAATCATGCTGCATTTCAAGAAGATGATCTGCTGCAGATGCGATTTCGCTATCAAAGAAACGATATTGATTCTTACCATCTTTTTTCGCGCGATACAT
>JAYTRW010000289.1:0-1289 GCA_043745985.1 Methylotenera sp. | reverse complement strand
CCAGATTACGACTCATCAAGTATTAAAATTCTTGAAGGTTTAGATGCTGTTCGCAAACGCCCAGGTATGTATATTGGCGATACGTCTGATGGTTCAGGTTTACACCATATGGTGTTTGAGGTACTTGATAACGCGATTGATGAAGCTTTAGCTGGTCATTGTGATGATATTAAGGTCACTATTCACTCGGATAACTCAATCAGTGTGTCTGATAATGGCCGTGGTATTCCAACAGATATTAAAGATGATGACAAACATGAGCCTAAGCGTTCAGCTGCCGAAATCGTGATGACTGAGCTTCATGCTGGCGGTAAGTTTGACCAAAATTCATACAAGGTTTCTGGTGGTTTACATGGTGTGGGTGTTTCAGTAGTCAATGCATTATCAGATTGGTTGCGTTTAAAAATTTACCGTAAAGGTGAAGTACATCAAATGGAGTTTCAACGTGGAGTACCCGTATCGCCACTAGTAAAAACAGGTACAACAGAAAAACGCGGTACCGAAGTTCACTTTTTAGCTTCAGTAGAAACTTTTATATTAGTTGAATACCATTTTGAAATATTAGCAAAACGTATTCGAGAGTTATCTTTCTTGAATAACGGTGTGAAAATTGAGTTAGTTGATCAGCACACAGGTAAAAGTGAAAACTTTGCCTATTCAGGCGGCATTAAAGGTTTTGTGGAATACATGAATCGTACTAAAACAGTACTTCATCCTAAAACTTTTTATGCGATAGGTGAAAAAGATGGCATGACGATTGAGGTTGCCATGCAGTGGAATGACTCATACACAGAAACCGTACAATGTTTTACCAACAACATCCCACAACGTGATGGCGGCACACATTTAACAGGCCTACGTACAGCCATGACACGTACTTTGAATCAATATATTGAACAAAGCGATATTGCCAAAAAAGCCAAAGTAGAAACAACAGGCGATGATATGCGTGAAGGTATTTGCTGTGTGCTATCGGTAAAAGTACCAGATCCAAAATTCTCATCACAAACTAAAGATAAGTTAGTTTCAAGTGAAGTGCAGCCAGTGGTATCAGAGGTGGTTTCTGCTAAATTAGCTGAATTCTTAGCTGAAAATCCAGCGGATGCAAAAATTATTGTAGGTAAAGTGGTCGATGCCGCTCGTGCCCGTGAAGCAGCCCGTAAAGCCCGTGAAATAACACGTCGTAAAGGTGTGATGGATACCATGGGCTTACCTGGTAAATTGGCTGATTGCCAAGAGCGTGACCCAGCAAAATGTGAAATTTACCTAGTCGAGGGTGACTCAGCGGG
>JAYTRW010000288.1:0-1291 GCA_043745985.1 Methylotenera sp. | reverse complement strand
TCGCTTGTAGGGTGGTGCCATCCGCTTCATAGCAATAATAAAAACTCACTGGATTAAAACAATGGCCAAAATAGCGCATATTGGTGAGTAATCGAATTGCACCACGTGGTGCAAAGCCAGTGGTTTTAAAAACCAGCTTACTAATCTCTTGTTTAAGTGAAGTTTGTGAATCACCGTAATAGTCAGAACGATTAAACCATGCCCAATTTTTAGCTGCATAAGACCAGTTTTTAAAACCGTGAAATAAATTTGGCAGTTCATCTAAATCTAAATACATCATAAAAACCTTATAGTGAAAGCCATGCGGCTTAGGCTGGAATCTATGGTGTGTGACAAAACCTTGATAAATAGCACTATTGAACATTTAAGCTTTACCAATATTAGCTTGTTCAAAGTGTTTAATGGCTTCTAAAGCACTGACAACGCCATCTTCATGAAAGCCGTTGCGCCAGTAAGCACCTGCAAAGCCAGTTCTATTTTTACCGCTAATTTCAGCATGCCTAGCTTGCGCCGCTGCACCAGCTAATGTGTAAACAGGGTGCATGTACTTCAGGCGGTTAATTACTTTAGCCGGGTTAATACGATTGGTGTGATTTAAGGTTACGAGTAACGGTTCTTTTGATTGTAGGTTTTGCAAAATATTCATGTTGTAAGTCACAGCCACTTGCTCAGCATGTGGATTAGTCACATGGTAATTCCAAGCAGCCCATGCCAGCTTCCGCTTAGGCATCATAGAAACATCATGGTGCAAAAATATCGTATTTTGTTGATAAGGAATCGCGCCTAATATTTCTATTTCATTCGTTTTTTTATCACTAAGCAGTTTTAATGCTTGGTCGCTATGGCAGGAAAAAAATACATAATCAAACTTTTCTTCTTCGCCATTGAGCGGCTTTACACGTACAGATGCCTCTAATCGGCGCACGCTTTCTACAGTGGTGTTGAGCCGAATTTTGTCTTTAAAGCTTTCAGTCAATGCGCTTACGTAGCTTGCTGAACCATTAGTAATCGTGCGCCATTGCGGCCTGTTATTCACTGTGAGCATGCCGTGGTGATGGAAAAAGCGTACAAAGAAACGCGCTGGAAAATCTAGCATTTGACGAGCTTCAGTAGACCAAATGGCCGAACCCATAGGAATGATGTAATGATCAATAAACTGTTGGCTGTAATGGCCTAGTTTTAAATAATCACCTAATTTAATTTCATTGCCATCAGCCAGTAACTCAAGTGAAGTTTTATTAAAACGTAAAATATCGTGAATCATTTGGTGAAAGGACGGCTTAAATAAATT
>JAYTRW010000287.1:0-1292 GCA_043745985.1 Methylotenera sp. | reverse complement strand
AAACACTTTCGAGCACGACCAAAGTGATGACCACACTACTCGGCGCAGTTGCAGCGGTCAGCCTGCTGGTAGGCAGCATTGGTATTATGAATATTATGCTGGTAAGCGTCACAGAGCGTACGTGAGAGATTGGTCTGCGCCTTGCAATTGGTGCGCTAGAGCGAGAAGTTTTGTTGCAATTTTTGATTGAGGCGGTAGTGCTCTCAGCCTTAGGTGGGCTGATAGGTATCATCATTGCCGCCATGGCTTCTTACGGGCTTTCCATTGTGATGAATATACCGTTTATTTTTGACGTCACCACCAACATGATGTCATTTCTATTTTCTGCTGGTATTGGCGTGCTGTTCGGCTACTTTCCAGCAAGACGCGCTGCGCAAATGGATCCGATTGAGGCGTCGCTCCTACAAAAACGATATATAGCGCCCTTGTAGGAGGACATTTTTTGTAGGGTGGGTAGATTGGCTGCCCACGCGGTTGTTGGAATGTAGAAGGATGAAACGCGTGGGCAACGAGTTGCCCACCCTACTTGGCTATGCATCTGCACCTGTTCCCAGAAAGCATATCGCTCAGGTCTGCTCAGATGGTGAGTAGTGGTTTTGTGTCTACATGGGTAGTGGTTTCTTAGCCACCTAGGGAAAATGTGCTCTTCGCTGAGTGTTTTGTGTCTTTCGCAATAGATGCATAAACCGCGCTTTTGTTTTTTGGCTTGCCCGTGGTAAAGGTCCATTTTGCATCGCACACAAAATGGTTGTCCTTTAATCGTTTTAGCCTTGCACTTAGGGCACAACTGCGGGGAAAGCGGTTGCCTTGGCTGATCTGCGTTCATATGCTTGTGTGAAGAGCGCTAACAGTTTGATGCAAGCGTCCGCATAATAATATTGCGAATGTTGATTTTGACATGTGATTTCCCCTTTTAAATCTTATAGTTAAGCATTGTTATATTTGCATAGTAATGAATACCAAATACGGATGCAATTCAAAATGCTTAACTCTTAGAATTTTTAATGAGACTCACAGACTTAATGCAGTTTGTATAACCTCTGCCAGCTTACTTCCATATTCCGTAATATGCTCCGTGGCGGAATATGCATAGCCGATAATTAAACCTTTTTCTGTACTTTCACCCATGCAGTAGTGTGATAGCGGGTATACACGCAAGCCTTGTGATGAGGCTAATTCGGCTATGTGTACGTCGTCACACCCTGAGTCAAATTCCACCACTAAGTGCAGGCCAGAATCTACTGTGGAAAGCCTTGCGCCTACCGTAGCTATTGGGGCTAATGCCGCTTGCA
>JAYTRW010000286.1:0-1293 GCA_043745985.1 Methylotenera sp. | reverse complement strand
CCTGGGCCTAACACCGCCGCGAATGCAATCGCCAGCAAAATACCTGGGAAAGCTAAAAATACATCGGTCACTTGCATTAATACACGGTCTATCTTGCCACCGTAAAAACCTGCAAGTAAACCTACGTACACGCCAACCAACATAGTAATTGCGGTAACGACAATCGCGACAATAAACGAGACTTCAACCCCATGTAAAAGCCGTGCCAAAATACTTCGGCCTAGATCATCTGCCCCCAGCAAGTATGGAAAGCTTGGTGAACTGAGAATGGCATTCAGGTCAATTTGATTCGGGTTAAGCTGCAACAAGCGCCCAATAACAACAGCTATCAGCCAAAATATTAAAATAGAAGATGCAAATTTTTTCATTCTTTTAAGCAAACTTCACACGTGGGTCTGCAAATCGATACAGTATATCCGTGACTAGATTGACCAACACATAACTCAACGCGACAATCAACACACAGGCTTGTGTCACAGGGTAATCGCGCTTTTCAATGCTTTCCACCAATAAGCGCCCGATGCCATCCCACGAAAAAATTGTTTCAGTAATCACGGTGCCAGCTAGCAAACTACCCATTTGTAAGCCAACAATGGTAATAATCGGCAATAAAGCAGCACGCAAGGCATGTCGCAGAATCACGGCTTGCTCGGTTAAACCTTTGGCGCGGGCGGTGCGAATATAATCGTCATTCAGCACCTCAAGCAAACTGGTGCGCGTCATGCGTGTGAGGATTGCGCTTAAACCAAAGCCTAAAGTCAACGCAGGTAAAATAATAGAAGCGCCAGATTCCATGCCGCTCACAGGCAGCCAGCCGAGCCATACGGCGAATATCAGCATCAACATGGGCCCTAGCCAAAAAGCGGGCATGGCAGATAAGCGGACACTCACCAAAGTCACTACAATATCTTGCCAATGATTCGCCTTAAGCGCGGCGTAAATGCCCATAGGCACACCTACAGCGATGCCAATAAGCAAAGATAATAACGCCAACTTCACCGTGGCTGGATAGCGCGTTTTAACCATTTCAATAATCGGCAATTTCGTATGTATAGACTTACCTAAATCGCCCTGCGACAGCTTAACTAAATATGTGCCAAACTGCTGGACGAGCGACTGATCTAGCCCTAAGTCAACACGCAATTGCGTGCGGTCTGCTGTACTAGCAGATTCGCCAAGCATGACTTCCACTGGGTCACCTGGTATCAAATGAATCAGCAAAAATGTAAGCAGCAAAACGCCGAAAATGACAGTAACCAAGCTTGATAGTTTTTTAATTACAAACACCCTAAA
>JAYTRW010000285.1:0-4377 GCA_043745985.1 Methylotenera sp. | reverse complement strand
CTAGCGCATATGTTCAGCTAGATGCTGCTACGCGCCGTAATTTAGAAATTGACCTGACGCTACGTGGCGAAGCTAACCCCACCTTGTATTCACTGCTCAATACCACGCAAACAGCTATGGGCGCACGACTTTTACGCCACTGGTTGCATCACCCATTACAAGATAGAAATTTGGTAATGAAGCGCCATGAGGCCATGGCTGAGCTTATTCAGAATAATAGTTACGCTATGTTGCCGCTGAAGAGTGTTGGCGATATAGAGCGCATTACAGCGCGTATTGCCCTTAAAACTGCTAGACCTAGAGATTTGTCGGGCTTGTCTGCAAGTTTGCAGCAACTACCTCTGCTGCAAGCGCAATTACAAAGTTCGCAAACCAGTTTACTGCAAACTTTGGGCTCAAGCTTAACTGCGCCGAATGCGGTTGTAAGTTTGCTTAGCACTGCTATTAAGGCTGAACCTAGCGTGGTATTGCGTGAAGGTGGTGTGATTGCTGATGGCTACGATGCGGATCTGGACGAATTGCGCGCCTTACAAAATAACCATGGCGAATTTTTGTTGCAATATGAAGCTGCTGAAAAAGCTCGTACAGGTATTAGCAATTTAAAAGTTGAATACAACAGTGTGCATGGTTTTTATATTGAAATGAGCCGCACGCAAGCAGAAACCGCTCCTGCAGAATATCGACGTCGCCAAACGCTAAAAAATGTTGAGCGCTTTATCACGCCCGAACTTAAAGCATTTGAAGACAAGGTGTTGAGCGCAAATGACCGTGCACTCGCGCGTGAAAAACACCTTTTTGCTGAAGTGTTAGAGAGGCTGATGCCGTTTATCGTCGCCTTGCAGACCAATGCTGGTGCGGTTGCTAGCTTAGATGTGTTGTGCTGCTTTGCGGAGCGTGCTGAAACGCTCAATTATGTTGCACCAGAGTTTATTACAGAAGCTGGCATTCAAATTGTGAGTGGTCGCCACCCCGTGGTGGAAAGCATTGCCCAACCGTTTATTGCCAATGATGTGGTGTTAAACCCTTATCGCCAGTTGTTACTTATTACTGGGCCCAACATGGGTGGTAAATCAACCTTTATGCGACAAACTGCGTTAATTGTATTATTGGCGCATTGTGGGTGTTACGTTCCAGCAAGTTCAGCAAAAATTGGCGAAATTGACCGCATTATGACGCGAATAGGAGCCTCTGATGATTTGGCGGGCGGGCGCTCTACCTTTATGGTGGAAATGACAGAAACTGCTAATATTTTGCACAATGCTACGGATAAAAGCTTGGTGTTACTTGATGAAATCGGTCGAGGTACATCGACCTTTGATGGCTTAAGCTTGGCTTGGGCTGTGGCAAAACAGTTGCTAGAAAAAAACCGCAGCTACACATTATTTGCTACGCATTACTTTGAGCTGACGCGTATTGTCGATGAGTTTAAGCAAGCCGCGAATGTACATCTTGATGCGGTTGAGCACGGTAGCAATATTGTGTTTATGCATAAGGTTGAAGAGGGTGCTGCCAATCAAAGTTACGGTCTGCAAGTCGCGCAGTTAGCGGGTATTCCTAAATCAGTAGTGGCAAGTGCTAAGCGAAAATTACTACAGCTTGAGAATCAGAATGTGGCGAGCAACAACGCACAAGTAGATTTGTTTGCAAGCGATGCAATCGCGCCAGATGTTGTGTTGCATCCGGCAGTGAATGTATTAGAGAGTATCAATCCAGATGACTTGACGCCTAAGCAAGCTTTAGAAGTGCTTTATCATTTAAAAACCTTTGTTTAATAAAAACCCTTGTCTAAGAGGCTAATTGTAATTTTTGATAACGGGCTTTTAATCATTAATGATTAATCATGTGGCTAAAGAGTGGTTAAAATCTTCATGCAAGTCGTAGCGTTTGCGCCTTAATTACTTTAACTAAAATTTGGTTCCGCATGTTAAGCCTGGTAAAACAAAAAATCTTACAGTTCTTAGTGACTCTTCCAGCTAAAATTTTTGCTGGATTATTCATACTTTATTGTTTGTTTGGCTACTTTGCTGTTAACCCTTTAGCTAAGAAGCTTGTTCCTTGGGTCGCGGAAAAGAAATTAGCGAGTATCGGTAGCGTTGGCCAAGTGACTTTTGACCCGTTGCGCCTAAAAGCAACCATCGAGAATTTTAAGCTGACAGAGAAGAGCGGTGCGCCTCTCGCTGGGTTCGCTAAACTAGTTGTTGATTTTGAAGTTAGCGGCATCTTTAAAAGAGCTTGGAAATTCAAAGAAATCAGCATTGTTGATCCTCAAGCACTCATTGCCATCTCACCTCAAGGCAAACTCAATTGGGCGGATTTAATTGCTAAGTTGAATGAAGATAAAACACCTCCAGACGACACAATTCCACGTTTGCTGATTCAGCATGTTTCAGTCAAGCTAGGCAACATTGAATATGTAGATGCAAGCCGTAGCACGCCACTTAAATCTGCGATCACGCCATTGGATTTTGAGTTGGGTCAATTCTCGACCTTGCCGCAAGATAGAGGTGATTACTTGATTGCCGCTAACTTTCCAGAGCAGGGCGGTACACTTAAATGGAAAGGCAATATCGGCGTCAATCCAGTTGCCTCAAACGGATTAGTTGAGCTTAATGGCGTTAAACTCGCCAAGCTGATGAAGATTGTGAAAGCTGCCAATTTGCCGTTAACTTTTAATCAAGGCGATGTGCAGACGAGCTTTGGATATAGCTTTACGCTACCTAATGATAAACCTAAACTTGTGTTGAGCAAGGTTGCGTTAAATTTGAATGGCGTAGCAGGCGATGCTCCCAATGCAAGACTCAGCTTAAAGCAGGCTAGTTTCACTATGCCGCGTTTAGACTTTGTGATGAACAATACGCCGCAATTGCAGTTTCAAGATTTAGACATAAAATTTGCAGACTTTGAAATTAATAGCGGCGGTCAGCCTTTATTGGTTTTGCCACAAGTAGTGGTTAACCATGTCAGTTTAGATTTATCTACACGCAGTGCTAAGGTCGGCCAAGTGCTGCTACCACAAGGCTCAATAAGCGCGGTGATGAGTAAAGGTGGTGCAGTTAATTGGCAACAAGCGTTTGCTGCCCCTTTTAATCAAAGTAAGATGGCTGCAGTAGTTAGCCTGCAGCCGAGTTTAGCTAAAACGGTTGATGCTACAGACACAGAAGCGCCATTCACACTAGAAATAGCCTATGTCCAGTTACAACATTGGAAACTTGCATTTTTAGATCAGACATTTTTAAATCCATTACAAACGAACGTAGCAGACTTTAGTTTGAGTCTCGCACTTGCCATGCCCAAAGATGGTGTAGCAATCACACAGATTCAAAGTAAAGCGACTGGTATTAGTGCAAAATCAGCCGCGAATAAGCAAGTGGCGAGCTTGGATAGTATTCAACTGTCTGGTGGTGAAGTGCTAGTTGATGAGCAAAAGGTAAGCATTCCCTCAGTGATATTTAGCGGACTAAAAACGCAACTTATTAAAGAAACCAATAAACCACTCAACTGGCAAACGATACTTACGCCAGCAAGAAATGGCGCTAGTACCAGTCTAGCAAGTAGTAAAACTGATTGGGCTGTATCGCTTAAAAAAGTTGCGCTTGAGAATGCAAACCTTCATTTTGAAGACCGCAGTTTAACCACGCCAGTGGTGATGGATGTTGAAAAAATTAATGTAGAGGTGCGTGATGGTTCGCTAGATTTAAAGCGGGCATTGCCTATAAAAGCTGGTTTTAAAATCAAACAAGGTGGTCAATTTAGTACGCAGGGCAAACTTACGCCATTGCCATTTGCAGCTAATTTCGATGTCAAACTCGATCACCTTTCACTTACTCCATTTGCATCGTATATCAACCAGTTTGCTGTGCTTACACTCAATCAAGGTGCGGCAGATTTAACAGGTAAGCTTGCAATCAAAAATAATAAAGACTTGGCGCTAAGTTTTAATGGTGGATTTGCAGTCAATAATCTGAACATAGTTGAAGATGCTGGTGGCGCACCATTCTTAAGCTGGGAGCGCCTTGCTAGCCATAGTTTGCAAGTTTCACTGGCGCCGAATCGCTTACAAATGGTTGAATTGCAAATAGTTAAACCTGTCGGCAAGTTTATTATCAATCAAGATAAAAGCTTGAATGTGACTAAGTTTCTACGCAATCAGCCTGCTACCGCACTAGATGCGCCGATAAAAGTGGTTGTAGCGCCCAGTGAACACTTAGCAATGCCTGCTGCTGGCGGCATGCTAGCTGCCGCTAAATATTCTATTGTGAGCGAAGCAAAATCAACAAATGACAAATCGCTTGCTCCCACGCCTTTAAATGCAGCTGCGCAAGAGGACGTTTTTCCCATCAATATTGAAACCGTCAGAATTGACAATGCCGTACTAGA
>JAYTRW010000284.1:0-4379 GCA_043745985.1 Methylotenera sp. | reverse complement strand
GCTCTCCGAGCTGTTTAGACCACCTGATAAAACCAGCGCAATATCACCTCAACTGGGGTTGTTTTATGCTTGAAAATTTATCTGGGACAGCAGTGGGTCAAACTCCATTGATTTATGAATGCCGACCAGTTTTTTTAAATGTTTCATGATTCCGCTTTTTCTTAATTGTTGGAGCTTGCTTGAACTTACCACTATTTATTTAAGTGCTACAAATCATTTTTGCTAAACGCTTTAAACCAAGCTTACGCAGAGCAAAACGGTTAGGGTTCATTAACTCAGCTGATTCAATATTCATGGTAATCGGTTCATTGCAAATCATCTGCACCAGTAACTCTGCGCAGAAGGGTGCACTGGTAAAGCCGCGACTACCGTGTGCTACGTTGATGTAAAGCCCGTTAATCCAAGGTAAAGATTCTGGTTTTGCGTTTGGGCGGGGCGGATAGGCTTTTAGCACCTTGTTATCTAGCAATTTGCCTACTAATGGAAAGTAGTCGAAGGATGTGCATCTGAATGAAACGCGGCCGCCTTTGATATTGTTTTTAAGGTTTTCATGTAGTATTAATGAAAAGCTATTAAGTTTGAATAGATTGGCTTGGTGGTCTTCTTCATCTAAGGCGGACTCTAAACTATCTGCCGAGAAGGTCGCACCCAAGCTGTGCTCACCATTTACTGCGGGGCTTAAATAGCCATCACTACAGATAATGGATTTGATTTTTTGACTGATATTGGTAGCTTCAAGAGTGCTCACTTGACCGCGAACAGCTTGCGTTTTTAGGTACAAGTTAATGCCCAAATTCTGTGCTTCATTGGCATTTGCGATGATTGCAATGTCAGCTGTTTCTTTCAGTTGACCTTTTGAGTTAATTTCAAATAAATCATTATTTTTCAATAAATTATCTATATTAGTTAAAGTAATAACTGATATATTTTCATGCGCAGTTAAACGCTGGCATAGTTGTTGCGGGTTAACCCAAGCCGCTTTTGGAAAATACAGTGCATTATGTGGAAGCGCTATGCCTGCAAGGCTGCTTGCTTCATCAGCACTCACGTATTTAAGAATATCCTCAGCATGATTTTGCGCGGCGACTTTTTGAATGCGCGCTAACTCTCTGGGGTTAAAGCCCAGTTGCAACATGCCGCAAACGTTAAAATCTGTGGGGTTCAGGTTTAATTTGCTAAAAAAGTCTAAGCTATACAAATAGCTTTCAAGTGCAAATTGACTGGCGGCATCTTCACCACTGATGCGCGGATAAAGCATCGCCTGCGGGTTGCCTGAAGCTTCATTGGCTATTTGGGTATTTCGCTCAAATAGGGTAACTTTTATGCCTCGGCAGGCTAGGGCATAGGCGGTGCTACAGCCTGCGATGCCGCCGCCAATGATGATTGCCGTTTTAGGAGTTGAATTCATGTTTCAGTATGCGATTTTATTAGGTGATAAAATTTCCAATAAGCATTTCACGCTTTTTGCCAAAGCCAGTGCGCTTAGTCACATTAAAACCAGCATTCATTAAGCCTCGGCGCACGTCGCCTGCGCTGGTAAAAGTTGCAAATGTTGTAGAGGTTTTTGACAGCCTAGCCATTTGTTGAAACAGTTCGGTTTGCCACATTTCTGGGTTTTTAGCGGGAGCAAAGCCATCTAGGAACCAAGCGTCAACTTGGCTGGTGATTTTGCTTAAACATTCGCTTGCATCGCCGATTAAAAGACTTAGTTGCACTCGATTATCGTAAAGAGTAATTGTATTAGCGCCGTTAATCAGGCTTTCATATTGCGCTAAAAAGGGTTCACTCACCGCTTTGAGTTGCGGCCAAAAACTTAATGCTGTGTACATATCTTGCAAGCTAAGCGGATATTTTTCTGTGCTAATAAAATGCAGCGTTGCATTCTCAGGGTTTGTAGCAAGCCATGTATCAACTGCGCACAAAAAGTTTAAGCCAGTACCAAAGCCAGTTTCGGCAATCGTGAAAGTTTGCATTTCAGCATCAAGCCAGCGCGTTGTTAAATGATTGCCTTGCAAAAATACATAGTCAGTTTCTAGCAAACCATTGTCTGTGGAGAAGTAAACATCTTGAAACTCGCTGGCGTAGGGTTGCCCGTCTCTCCATTCGATGTTGGCAGTATTGCTAGGGAGTTGCATATTAAGCTGGCGTTTAACTTTACTGAAGTTTAACGTTAAGGCTCAATTTTAAAGCTTAACCGCAATTTTAAAAACTGCTTTATGTATATGATGTTCTGAGACCATGCCTGAGTGCGCGTCTTCAGGGAAGAATATGCAGAATTTATTTGGTGGCGTGTTAAGCCAATTAAGTGGCGAGTCCTCAAAGAACTGCACATCGTTGGTGGTATTGAAGCTATCTATGGCTTGTTGGCAGTCTTCAAGCGGTTTCCAGCCCATTGTATCTGTGCCATCAAGCACTAGTTGAATATCAATATACTTGCGGTGGCATTCAAGTTTAGCTTCAATTTTGCTTTGCCCAAGCCCACGTTGAATCAATACAAACACATCGTCGTTTAAAATGGCACGTTTGCCGTTAGGTAGCGCAAATAAATTTGTGGTTTTGATGTACTCGAACACATGAGGGAAAAGGGGGTGAATGGCTGCATAGCGTTGTATATTGTCAATCGTGTCAATAATCATTGCAATTACTCATGTCTGTTTAAGTTTTCACTTTAACATTATTATGAGTTTAAATTAATGCATCTCTTCGATTTTCTGGTTTTGCTAATAGTAAATGCACATCACCTAAAGCGCGTTCCATAAAGCCGCCCTCGCAATAGCTTAGGTAAAAATCCCACATTTTAATGAACTCATCTGTGTAACCTAGTTTGCGTATCTCTTTGATATTGGCAAAAAAGTTTTCTCGCCAAATCTTTAGAGTAGTCGCGTAGTGTGGACCAATATCTTCTAAATCGAACAGTCGCAAATCGCTGACTTTAGTGATGCTATTGAGCATGGCCGTGTTTGAAGGAATACATGAGCCAGGAAATATATAGCGTTGTATAAAGTCGACTGACTTTTTCGCATTTTCATAACGTTGATCGGCAATGGTGATTGCTTGTATCAGCGCTAGGCCATCCGCTTTTAGTAGAGAACTCATTTTAGCAAAATAGGTGTCATAAAATTGATGTCCGACCGCTTCAATCATCTCAATAGAAACTAATTTATCAAAAGTGCCAGTTAAATGGCGATAATCTTCTAGTAACAGAGTGATTTTATCTTCTAAGCCAGCAGCCTTTACTCTGGCTTTTGCAAGTTCATATTGCTGTTTAGAAATAGTGGTAGAGGTGACGTGACAGCCATAATGTGTTGCTGCATAAATGGCAAAGCCACCCCAGCCAGTACCGATTTCAACCACATGATCTGTTGCTTTTAAGTCTAGCTTATCGCAAATGGTTTTAAGTTTAAATTCTGAGGCCGCTTGCAGATTAGGTGTGTTCTCGTTAAAAATCGCGCTTGAATACATCATGGTTGGATCTAAAAACAAGGCAAACATGTCATTACCTAAATCATAGTGTGCAGCAATGTTCTTACGGCTGCCTTCAGTCGTATTGCTATTCAGCCAATGTAATATTTGTAGAAATGGTTTGGTCAGCCATTGATAACCACCTTCAAGCGTATCCATCACAGATTGATTGACACACATCATGCGAATCACATCAGTAAGCTTATCTGCTGACCAATAACCCAGCATATAAGCTTCGCCAGCACCTATGCTGCCACCAAAAGCGATTTCGCCATAAAAGCGTGAGTCATGTACATAAATGGTGGCGCTTAGCCCGTCAGCATTGCCAAACGTTTGCTGCTCAACACCATCAACAAGGGTTAGGCTACCTTTTTGTAGCTGCTGCAAGCGTTTAAGTATTTGTGACTTTGCAAAATCAGCTACCCATTTGGAGCGGCTTTTTTGCTTTAAGCTGGCGGTTAATGTTTCTTGTTGGAGCGCATTATTGATCATGATTATTTACTGACATGGGTTGGGTTCGGGTAGAAGGGCGCGCGCTTAATCCAAAGCAAAAGCGCGTTCCAATAAATGGCGGCAACAACTTTAACCGTCATAAGGGGATAGTGAATCAGGATCCAGTTGAGACTACTTTGAGTTATTTCTTGGCGTTCTAGTGTTAATGTGGCGTTGAAAACCTGCTCGCCATCTTTAAAATTTTTCATGTGTATGAGTAGGTGATTGGGTTCATGCTTAAATGCCCAATCGTATTGAATGTCCATTGGCATAAAGGGTGACACGTGAAACTGTTTATCAAATTTAAATACTGATATTTCACCATTTTTAGTTGTTTTAATGGTTCTTACATTTTTAGAATCATTATTAAAGTCGTGCACGTAAACGTAATCTTCGCCCCACGGGGTATTGGTGATATGACTGAC
>JAYTRW010000283.1:0-34600 GCA_043745985.1 Methylotenera sp. | reverse complement strand
CATAATGGCGACGCGTAGTGGTTTTTGCGAGAGTTTTAACTGCCACTCCATGCTGAAACGCTTTGCAATCTCGGCAAAATACTGCTCGAAGTCAGCTGGCAAAAGGCTAAAGCCTGCCAAATCCCACTCAACGCGCATGAGAAAGAGATTGTTCTCAGCATCTTGATGCTGATCAGCGTGCAAAATATTGGCATTATGCTGATATAAAAAATCAGCTATGGCTGCGACAATACCTTTGCTATCTGGGCAGGTAATTAATAGTGTTGCCGTATTTTTAGCGGCAGTGGTTTTTACAGCAATATTATTCATATTTTAAGCATGCTTGAATTTTAAGCGCACCCTTATTTAGGTTAATATGTGCATTATACCTTAAGTGAATTTAATGATTAAAAAGTGTGTATGACAGATATCGATTCAAAAAGCCAAATTTCAGCAGATATAGTATTAGCAAACCCGCGCGGCTTCTGTGCAGGGGTTGATCGCGCGATTATTATCGTGGAGCAAGCACTCGAAAAATTTGGTGCGCCTATTTATGTCCGGCATGAAGTCGTTCACAACAAATTTGTGGTGGACGAGCTTCGTAGCAAAGGTGCTGTGTTTGTTGAAGAGTTAGATGAAATACCAACGGGTAGCACCGTCATTTTCAGTGCGCATGGCATTTCAAAAGCCGTTCGTGCCGAGGCTGAATCGCGTGGATTAAGCGCTTTTGATGCCACATGCCCACTAGTGACTAAAGTGCATATTGAAGTTGCTAAAATGCGCGCCGCCAACATGGAAATTGTGATGATAGGTCACAAAGGTCACCCTGAGGTTGAAGGCACCATGGGACAAGTCGAAGGAAGTGCGGGTATTTATTTAGTAGAAACGCCAGAAGATGTTGCCAACTTAACGGTTAAAAATCCATTAATGTTGGCTTATGTCACACAAACCACGCTCTCTATTGACGATGCATCGCTGGTGATTAGCGCACTAAAAGCCAAGTTTCCAGAAATTAATGCGCCAAAAAGTGATGACATTTGTTATGCCACTCAAAATCGTCAAGATGCAGTAAAAATCATGGCTAAAGATTGTGATTTAGTGATTATTGTAGGCTCACCTAATAGCTCTAACTCCAACCGCTTGCGTGAAGTGGCTGAAAATCAGGGTGTTGAGGCCTATATGATAGATAATGCCAGCTACTTAAAGGCAGAATGGCTTGCGGGCAAGAAAAAGATTGGCGTTTCTGCAGGCGCATCCGCACCAGAAGTGCTAGTCAATGAAGTGATTGCTAAACTACAGCAACTAGGTGCAAGTAAGGTGCAAGAGTTACATGGCGTCATTGAAAGCGTCGTATTTCAACTACCTAAAAATTTAATGCAAGCCCAGAAAACCCAATAATAAACTACGCAATAATCTCTTTTTACTCAATATGTTTAAAACTCCCGTCTCTGCTTTGGTGTTAATTCACACCAAAAATCTGCAAGTACTGATTATGGAACGTGCTGATAAAGCAGGCTATTGGCAATCTGTCACTGGTAGCTTAGAACAAGGTGAGACGCCAAGACAAGCGGCGATTCGTGAGGTGCAAGAAGAGACTGGCTTAAATGCAGCGCAATATGATTTGCAGGATTGGCAGGTCTCTAACATATATGAAATTTATCCACATTGGCGGTATCGTTATGCGCCAGAGGTGACTCACAACACTGAACACTTATTTGCCTTAGAACTTCCTTCTCAGTTAGCCATCAAACTGGCACCAGATGAACATTTGCAGTATGAGTGGGTTGACTGGCGAGAAGCTGCGACACGCGTTTTTTCTTGGACAAATGTAGACGCGTTAAGTAAATTAGGTGAACGACACGGCTTAAAGTTGTAAACTATACCTTTGAAGTGAATGACTTAAATTAAGTAAAAAATCATGCAACCAGAAACTATCAGCACCGAGAGTAAAAGCATCCCTATTAAGTTTGAGCGCTTTCAAGCAAGTGAAGATGCTGACTGTCAACGCCGCATTATTGCCGCTAAAGAGAAGTTAGGTAAGCGCTTGGTGATTCTTGGTCACCATTATCAAAATGAAACTGTGTATTGCCATGCCGATTTCACTGGTGACTCGCTTAAACTATCACGCTATTGCGAAACTTTAGATGCGGAATATATCGTATTCTTGGGCGTGCATTTTATGGCAGAAGTCGCTGACATTCTAAGCCGGCCAGACCAGATTGCCATTCTGCCAGACCTTGCAGCGGGCTGCTCTATGGCCGACATGGCGAATCTTGCCAAAGTTGAACGCAGCTATCGCGAGCTGAGTAAAGTACTAGATTTTGATGAAACAATTACCCCAGTCACTTACATTAACTCAGCGGCAGACCTAAAAGCGTTTTGTGGCGAGCATGGCGGCATTGTTTGCACCAGCACCAATGCGCCAAAAATATTAGACTGGAGCTTTAAGCAACGCGAAAAAGTATTGTTTTTCCCAGACCAAAATCTAGGCAGATGGTCAGGCTACAAAATGGGTATACCGCTTGATGAAATGCCAATTTGGGATCCGGACCAGCCAATGGGCGGTTTGACCGAAGAGCAAATCAAAAAAGCTAAAATCTTGCTATGGAAAGGCCATTGTGCGGTGCATCAAATGTTCCGCCTGCAAAATATTACAAAGTTCCGTGCAGAACATCCTGATGGCATTGTGATTTCTCACCCTGAAGCACCATTTGAGGTGTGCCAGAACTCTGATTTTGTTGGCTCGACTGAATATATTCTCAAAACGGTCTCTGAGGCGCCAGCCAATACTAAATGGTTGGTTGGTACCGAACTAAACTTAGTGAATCGTTTAGCTGAAAAAATGAAGCCGCAAGGCAAATTAGTACAGTTTATGAGCCATGTAGTATGCGAATGCTCCACAATGGCTCGAATAGACCCTCAGCACTTGGCTTGGGTACTTGAGAACCTAGTAGATGGTAATGTCGTGAATCAGATTAAGGTTCCCGCACATGAAGCTAAACTCGCCAAATTAACTCTTGATAGAATGTTGGCGGCTTCTTAGTGGCTGAAATGTCTGTATGCGCCTTATGCGTACCTACGCCTCACGTCATACTTTGGCAAGATAATTTCTGTCGTGTGGTGTTACTTAATGACGCTGATTATCCTGCGTATTGTCGCGTAGAGTTAATTGAACATATCATAGAAATGACAGATTTAGCGCCATTGCAGCGCGCGCGCATGATGAAGACGGTGTTTGCGGTAGAAACAGCGCTTAGGGAGATTTTTAATCCAGATAAAATCAACTTAGCCAGCTTGGGCAATAAAACACCGCACGTGCATTGGCATGTGATTCCACGGTTTGAAAATGACAAACATTTTCCAAACTCTCACTGGGGCGAGGCTGTGCGTGATGGCAATGCTGTGACGCTTGATCAAGCTATCATTAAAAAGTTAGCGGAGAAAGTCAGCACACTCATCAACTGCGCATTAGACTCAACCGCTGCTTAAAAGCTAAATCGCAAGACGCTCCACCACTTTGCCATTGATTAAATGGCTTTCAATAATTTCGTCTATGTCTTTATTATCGACAAAAGTGTACCAAATCGCTTGTGGATAAATCACCAATACAGGTCCTTCTCCACAGCGATCCAAACAACCAGCGCGATTGATGCGCACCTTATCTTTGCCGCTTAGACCCAGCTTTTTAACGCGAAACTTCATATGGTCAAATGCCGCTTCTGCACCTTTATCCATGCAGCAAGCCGCGCCGTCAACGCGCTGATTGAGACAGAAAAATACGTGGTGTTCAAAATAGTTGGTCATTTTAAAATTTCTTGTCTCTCAAAATATAACGATTACTAATTAATTCTGCTTCAAAATTGTAATAATCAAGAAAGAGAGCCGCAGACAGTACGATTAGTACGGCAAGGTGAATCTGACGCCGAGTATTGCAATTTTCAAGCAGAATTTACTCAGTGGCTAGGCTATCTTCTTTGGTAAAAGTCCAAGTACGCGTAATACTCACAATATCAACTTCTTTGTGCATATCATCGGGAAATCTAGAGTACGGTGCTGCTAGCTCTACAATGTGCTTGGCGGCTTCATCCAACACCTTATGGCCTGAGCTGAGATTGATTTCAATCGACTCAATCGAGCCATCGGCTTTAATCGATACGGTCAATTGCAATTGACCGTACATTTTCAGATTTTTAGCCGCTTCTGGATAATTTAGATTGCCTACTTTTTCTACCTTTTGACGCCAAGACTCCACATAAAGCGCATCTCTATATTTTTTTGCTCTTGCGCCTATAAATTTACGCTTTGGGCGCTTTTGATAGTCATCTTGCTGTTTAGCAATCAGCGCTTCTAACCTATCCATTTCTAAGGCTGCGGCGGTTAAATCGCTCATGTTCAGCTTTTTATTTGGGTTTTCTTGGTTACCCATATCAGCATCTTTTGCGGTAGCTTTTTGTACGGGCGCAGACTCTACTTTATTTGTTGATTGCAATTGCGTCATTAATTCTTGCGCTTGCTTTTCTAATTCCGCGACATGCTTTTGCTCTTTTGTTTCTTCAGCAGTCATTTTTGCCGCTTTTTTGCCAGCTTTTACTTCAGCCATTGGCTTCAATATAAACTCGGATTTTTGCAACTTGATAGCGGGCAATGCAGATTTCATTTTGCGATTTTGGTCGGTATTACCTCCGCGATCCAAATCGGCTTGTGCCAACACATCGGCTTTATCTGGCTTCGTGAGCGTTTTAGCATTCACCAGCATGACTTCTAATGTAGGTAATTTATCCTTGAATTTTTTAAGTTCAGGTTCGAAGTGTATGCTCAATATTGCCGCATGTGCCCACAAAGAAATCCAAATGGCAATTGTCATAACACTCATCGCTTTTATTTTGGAGACGAGTGAAGATACTGCCTTAATCTCTATTTCTTTAAGTTTACTAGCCAAGCTTATTCTGCCAATTTAATTCGAGAGTTTTACTTGCAATGCATCTAATATTTTTTGATGTACGCCGCCAAAGCCGCCATTACTCATCACTAATACATAATCACCTGGTTTTGTGACCTTAGCAATGGCTGCCACCATCCTATTTAAATCTTCATATACTGAGGCTTTATCATTGATGGTCGATAAGGCATCGGCAGCATCCCAACCTAGATTTGCACCATAACAGAATACCAAATCGGCCTCTTTCAAACTGGCTGGTAACGCATTTTTCATCACGCCCAACTTCATTGTATTAGAGCGCGGCTCTAGCACGGCTAATATTCGCGCTTTACCCACCTTACTGCGTAAGCCTGCCACTGTAGTTTCAATAGCGGTTGGATGATGCGCAAAATCATCATAGACGGTAATATCGTTCACTACGCCTTTGATTTCCATACGGCGTTTCACATTTTTAAATTCACTTAACGCTTCAATCGCGATACAAGGCGCAACACCAACATGGCGCGCGGCGGCAATCACAGCAAGCGCATTCATACGGTTATGCTCGCCGAGTATATCCCAGCTTAAATTACCCTGACGCTCACCTTTAAAGACCACATCAAAACGACCTTGCGCATCGACATTTTGTATTTCCCAGCCGTCATTCGCTTTTAATTCATCCGTGCCAAAATACTCTAGGTTGCTCCAGCAGCCTTTATCAATGACGCGCTGCAAACTTTCCTGCTTGTTGCTCACCACTAAACCTTGTTGCGGAACAGTGCGGACCAAATAATGGAATTGCTTTTCAATCGCCGCTAAATCGTCAAAAATATCCGCGTGGTCAAATTCAAGATTATTCAGCACCGCTGTGCGTGGGCGATAATGGACGAATTTAGAGCGCTTATCGAAGAAAGCCGTATCATATTCATCGGCCTCAATCACAAAGAATGGCGATGCCCCCTCTCCCTTTGAGGGAGAGGGGGGCTGGTTGCTACCCCCACCCTGACCCTCCCCCTGTAATGGGGAGGGAAATAATTTTGGTGGAGTTTGCGGCAAACGTGCAGAAACGCCAAAATTCTCAGGCACTCCACCAATTAAAAAACCTGGTGCTAAACCTGCATATTCCAAGACCCACGCCAACATAGAACTGGTTGTGGTTTTACCATGCGTACCTGCCACAGCAAGCACCCACTTACCTTGCAACACATTTTCTGCAAGCCATTGCGGACCAGAGATATATGGCAAACCCTGATTTAAAATCTCCTCCATTAACGGATTGCCACGTGAAACCACGTTACCAATCACATAAATATCAGGATTAAGCTTAGTTTGCTCAGGCGAAAAACCTTCAATCAGCTCAATACCTTGCGCCTCAAGCTGCGTACTCATAGGGGGGTAAACGTTTGCATCACAACCCGTGACGCGATGCCCCTCCTGCTTTGCCAGCACGGCGATGCCGCCCATGAATGTACCGCAAATACCTAGAATGTGAATGTGCATAATTACTTGTTATCCCTTTGCTTTATGTGTTCTTTCGTGCTCGCAGGAATAACATCTTGATAAAGTTTTTCTAATTCTTTAGGCTTTGTAATCATTTCATCAGCAATAAAATTTAGTATTTGAAATAACTTGAATGCTATTTCACTATTATCATCTAGGTCTATTTGGCCAGGATGAACAGCGCTGTTTCCAACAACTCTTACTATATCTAAAGCTTGTTGAATTTTTGGGCTAAGCCCCTTCGAAACTAACGTTTTAATATCAACATTAATATTCTCACCACCTTCACCTAGCTGCTTTAACAGTTTTTGAAGTGCCAGTCGTAATAACGCGGTAGCACCTTTGGGGGAATCCAAGAAAATAGTCGCAGCTTCATGATAAAGCGATTTAATATCTTCATCCATATCGCTATTGGGTTGTGATATGGATGTTTTTTTAGGATAAATTAAACTTCTATTTACCCATAAACTAATCTCTTCGCATGATGCGCAAGTTGCAACTGAAAGACTCGATGGAATAACACTTTGAATATCAGCTTCTACGTTAGCTTTACTTTGATTAATAAAAGATTCAATCGCCTGCTGTTGATAATCAGGAATTTTAGCCCTGTAACCTAAAAAGATATGGTGAATAAGTGAGCTTACACGTTTACTAGCATGTATTGCATCAAACCAATACTGCTGAGCAATCACATTACAATGAGGGCATTCAAATTTATTACTTCCATAGCTTGGTGCTTTTTCCAATTAAATACCCCTTATATTTAACCCAAGTTCGGCGCTAACCAGCGCTCCAAATACTCTTTGGGCAAGTTTCTGCGTTTTGCCATGCCTTCTAGTTGGTCTGTTCCTATTTTATCTACACTGAAATATTTAGCTTCTTTATGCGCAAAATAAAAGCCTGAAACGGCAGCGGCGGGCTGCATAGCGAATGATTCGGTCAGTGTCATACCGATTTCATCGCATTGCAACAGATTGAACATATCAGGTTTTACCGTGTGGTCTGGGCAAGCAGGGTAACCTGGGGCGGGGCGGATGCCTTGATATTGCTCTTTAATAAGCGCATCGACACTTAATTTCTCATCGGCAGCATAAGCCCAGAAGTCTGTACGAATACGTTCATGCATATATTCAGCGAAAGCCTCCGCTAACCTATCTGCTAAGGATTTAAACATAATGCCGCTGTAGTCGTCATGCGCATCGATGAAGCGTTTTTCGATTTTCTCTATACCTAAACCTGCGGTGACGGCAAATAAGCCAACATAATCTGCAATACCTTTAGGAGCTACAAAATCGCTTAAGCATTGGTTGGGGCGTGGTACACCATCAATCACTGGCTTAACGCTTTGCTGGCGCATACCGTAATAAGTGAATGCCACTTGATTGCGTGTTTCATCTGTATAGATTTCAATATCATCGTCATTCACAGTATTAGCCGGCATGATGGCAATCACACCGTTTGCGCTTAACCAGCGACCGTCGATGATTTTTTTCAGCATCACTTGCGCTTCGGCGAACACTTTAGTGGCAGCTTCGCCGACTACGTGATCACTCAAAATCGCGGGGTAAGCACCGGCTAAATCCCAAGTTTGGAAAAAAGGTGCCCAATCGATATATTTGGCAATTAGGCTTAAATCAATATTTTTAAATACGCGGCGGCCAATAAATTTTGGTTTTATTGGTGCAAACTCGTCTGCAAAACTCAGCGCCATTTTGTTTTTACGCGCATCTGCAAGCGTGAGTAAGGGCACGCCTTTTTTGTTGGCATGCTGAGTACGGGCTTTTTCGTAATCTGCTTGAATCTCGGCTAAATAGGCACCGCGCGTTTCTGGGGTAAGCAGATTTTGCATCACTGAAACCGAGCGTGAGGCATCTGGCACATAGACAATTGGGCCATCGTAATGTGGTGCAATTTTCACCGCAGTATGCGCGCGTGAAGTGGTTGCACCGCCAATTAATAGCGGCATTTGCATGTCTTTAAAATACGGGTCACGCTGCATTTCTTTGGCGATGTAGGTCATTTCCTCTAAGCTTGGCGTAATTAAGCCGCTCAAGCCGATAATATCCGCATTCTCTGCTTTTGCCATGGCTAAAATCTCGGCCGCTGGCACCATCACGCCCATATTGACTACTTCGAAGTTATTGCACTGCAACACCACAGAGACGATGTTTTTACCAATATCGTGCACATCACCTTTAACAGTGGCGATGACCATTTTTCCTTTAGGTCTAGCGACGATGCCTGTGCGTTTTTCGTCCGCAGCTTTTTCAGCTTCAATGTAAGGGATTAAGTGCGCTACTGCTTGCTTCATCACACGGGCAGATTTCACCACCTGCGGTAAGAACATCTTACCTTGGCCAAACAAATCACCCACCACGTTCATGCCAGACATGAGCGGGCCTTCAATCACATGAATAGGCCTGCCACCACTCGCTTCAATGGCTGCGCGCGCCTCTTCGGTGTCTTCTACAATAAATTCAGTAATGCCATGCACCATGGCATGCGCTAATCGTTTTTCAACTGGCACTGGGTTTTCTGGCATACCACGCCACTCAAGCGTTGCGGCTTCCTTTTTGCCGCCTGCCACCAAAGAACCAGCAATTTCAATCAGGCGTTCTGTTGGCGCAAGCAGATTGTCAGGGTCAGTAATGCGGTTAAGCACTACATCTTCTACACGCTCTTTTAACTCTGGCGCAAGGTCATCATATACACCCATCATGCCCGCGTTGACAATTCCCATGGTCATGCCCGCTTTAATGGCATGGTATAAAAATACGGTATGAATTGCTTCGCGTGCAGGATCGTTGCCGCGGAAACTGAAACTCACATTCGACACACCACCTGAGATTTTGGCATGGGGCAGATTTTGCTTAATCCAACGCGTTGCTTCAATAAAATCAACCGCGTAGTTGTTGTGCTCTTCAATACCTGTGGCAATAGCGAAAATATTCGGGTCAAAAATAATGTCTTCTGGCGGAAAGTCCATGCCGACTAATAAATCATAAGCACGTTTACAAATTTCAATTTTACGAGCGTAAGTATCAGCCTGGCCTTTTTCATCAAACGCCATCACAATGACTGCTGCGCCATAACGACGGCAAAGTTTAGCTTGGCGTAAAAACTCTGACTCGCCTTCTTTCATCGAGATGGAATTCACAATCGACTTGCCTTGCACACACTTTAAGCCTGCTTCAATCACAGACCATTTACTTGAGTCAATCATAATTGGCACACGTGCAATATCAGGCTCGCTGGCGATTAAATTCAAGAAGTGTGTCATGGCTTTAACGGCGTCCAGCATGCCTTCGTCCATGTTGATGTCGATGACTTGCGCGCCATTTTCTACTTGCTGGCGCGCGACAGAAAGGGCTTCATCGTATTGCTCATTAATAATCATGCGCGCAAAGGCTTTACTGCCCGTCACGTTAGTGCGCTCACCCACGTTCACGAATAAAGAGTCTTCATCAATCACAAACGGCTCTAACCCTGCAAGGCGTGTGTATGCGGGTATAGTTGGCACTTGGCGCGGTGCGATGTCTTTAATTTCGTTGTAAATTGCGTTGATATGGTCTGGCGTAGTGCCGCAGCATCCGCCTGCGATATTTAAAAAGCCGCTGGTTGCAAACTCTTTCACCAAACTTGACGTTACATCTGGCGTTTCATCAAATCCAGTATCCGACATTGGATTTGGCAAACCCGCATTGGGATAAATACATACAAAAGTTTCGGCAATTTTCGAAAGCTCCTCAACATAAGGGCGCATTAATGTTGCACCCAAGGCACAATTTAAACCGATGGTGATGGGTTTTGCATGGCGCACTGAATTCCAAAAAGCGGTAACGGTTTGACCTGACAAAATACGACCTGAAGCATCGGTCACCGTGCCTGAAATCATGACTGGCATCGTGTAGCCAACTTCTTCAAAAAACGCGTCAATGGCAAACAAGGCAGCCTTGCAATTAAGCGTATCAAATATAGTTTCGACCATTAATATATCTGAGCCACCCTCGACCAATGCGCGCGCTTGCTCTAAGTAAGCGTTTACCAACTGATCAAAATTAACATTTCGCGCGGCAGGATCATTTACATCTGGCGAAATACTGGCGGTTTTAGGCGTAGGGCCAAGTGTGCCAGCTACAAAGCGTGGTTTATCTGGTGTGCTGTATTTATCACATGAGGCTTTGGCAAGCTTGGCGGCTTGTACGTTCATCTCATACACAAGATGCGCCATGTGGTAGTCATCTTGCGCCACACTAGTCGCGCCAAAGGTATTGGTTTCAATAATATCGGCGCCTGCGGCTAGATATTTTTCATGAATTTCTTGAATGATATGCGGCTGGGTGAGCGTCAATAACTCATTATTGCCTTTAACAAACAACTCGCGCTCGCCTGCAGGGGCTTTGAAATCAGCAAACTGCGTACCTCGATAATCAGCCTCGGTTAGCTTGTACTGCTGAATCATCGTTCCCATCGCGCCATCTAAAATTAAGATGCGTTGTTGAAGCAAACTACGCAGTTTTTGCTCTATCAGACTTTGTTGTTTATGTGAGGATGCATGCATGTTGATTAAGGTTTTCAGCAATAAGTATTATCTTAAACAGTCATTTTACCACGCTAATCCTTGCTGCTGGCGATGCTAGCAAAGAGATGGTATCAATCTTTGCGCACCGAGCCAGTGAGTGTAACTAGCCGTGAAACAATGAGCGCCATATACATTAAACCGACAAACATTTGAAAGGTACCAATGACCTTTGCGAAAGGATGTATCAGTGAAATATCACCATAACCAGTACTAGATAATATGGAAAAACTCAGGAATATAAGCTCTACCCATGAGCGTGGTTGATCTGGATTTAAGGTGCCAGTAATACTACCTGGATAAAGCTGCTGACAGACCGAATAAGCAAGCGCGAAACCCCAAGCTAGAACGGTAAAAGTATTGGCTGCGGCAAATAATTCATCTCGCGTGAGCACGTTGTCGTTAAACATATACATCACCAAGCCAACTGCCGTATAAAAATAGACTGCACTTTCTAGACATTGTGCCCACAGCAGATATTGCGTACCTCCTGTTGTGACATAGGTGATTGTTAATACTATGGCAGGCAATGCGAGCATCCATGCCACCCCATTAAACAAAGGGCTGCGATTCACCACCCAAACAGCTAAGGCCAGCGCCGCCACGTTAAAACAGCTAAATATTGCTTGATGAAACTTTGTAGTTTCCAAAATCGGATGAATAATCAAGCTGAGCACCTGCACTAATAGCAGCCATGCGGATGGGTACTTTGCTACCTTTTGCATCCCAGCTTGTATATTCAAAAGTTGCATGTTTAAGTGGCTTTATCGTATTTTCGATACTGCACAGCTTCTGCAATATGAACAGGCCTAATCGCATCATCCCCTGCCAAATCGGCAATTGTACGGGCGACTTTTAATATGCGGTGATAGGCACGTGCAGATAAACTTAATCGGCTAATCGCTTGTTTAAGCAACTGCATTCCAGCCTCGTCGGTCACACAATATTGCTCGATTTCTTTGGTGCCGAGTAAGTTATTTGGCTTAGCTTGCCTGCTGAGCTGTTTCTCTCTAGCGCTTTCTACTCTTAATCTTATCGATTGTGAGTGTTCACTTACACTTGCTTTTGTCAGTTCATCTTCGCTGAGCGCAGGCACTTCAATATGAATGTCAATTCGATCTAACAATGGCCCTGAAATTTTAGCTTTGTAGCGCGAAACTTGATCAGGCGTACAACGACATTTATTATTGTGATGCCCTAAATAACCACACGGGCACGGATTCATGGCCGCAATTAATTGAAAATTTGCAGGAAAATCCGCCTGCCTAGCGGCACGAGAAATCGTAATACGGCCACTTTCTAATGGCTCACGTAACACCTCAAGCACTTTACGGTCAAATTCGGGGAGTTCATCTAAAAACAATACGCCATGATGCGCCAAGCTAATTTCACCTGGTCTAGGGATACCGCCACCCCCAACCAATGCTACTGCTGATGCCGTATGATGCGGCGCTCGATAAGGTCTGCGTTTCCAGTTTTCTAGCTTGTAATTGCCGTTAAGCGATTGTATAGCGGCAGAATCTAAAGCCTCTGGCTCTGTCATTTCAGGCAATATGCCAACAAAGCGCGATGCCAACATGCTCTTACCTGTGCCAGGCGGACCACTCATAATCACACTATGTCCACCAGCAGCGGCAATTTCCAATGCTCGCTTAGCCATGCTTTGCGCTTTTACATCGCTAAAGTCAGGATAGTTTACCTCATGCACAAAGTCAGCTGACTCTAATTGCATTAGCGCCGTATGGCCACTCAAATGCGCACAAACTTCTAATAGTGAATTCGCTGGATAAATGATGGCCTCTTTGACTAGCGCCGCTTCAGCCGCACTGTTTTGAGGCAAAATAAATGCACGCTTTTGTGGCATGCCTCCATTTTGAACATGACTGTTATTGTGAGGCGTATTTGCATCACGCATCATGCTTGATGTCATCGCTAGCGCACCACGAATCGGCCGTAATTCGCCAGTTAAAGCAAGCTCGCCAGCAAACTCATAACGAGACAATGGCTCGGTTGGAATTTGCCCACTTGCCGCCAATATGCCCAAAGCAATCGGCAAATCATAACGTCCACTCTCTTTGGGTAAGTCTGCGGGCGCTAAGTTTACAGTAATGCGTCTCGCTGGAAACTCAAACTGAGCGGTCTGCAAAGCCGCACGCACACGGTCTTTACTCTCTTTGACCTCAGCCTCTGGCAAACCTACAATTGTAAAGCTCGGTAAACCGTTTGCCAAATGCACTTCGACCACCACCTCTGGCGCATCCATACCATTTAAAGCACGGCTATATAAAACCGCTAAACTCATTGCTGATGCTTTTGTAGCGACTCTAACTCAGCTAACTTTGCCTCTAACTGATTGAGTTTTGCGCGCGTATTGCGTAGCACCTCAGCCTGCACATCAAACTCCTCGCGAGAAACTAGCTCCATTTTGGTGAGCATGCTCTTTAATAGTGCATGAATATTCTTTTCTGCATCACCTAAGGGCGAGTCATTCACTATGCCTTTGATTTTATTTGATATTTCATTTAATTTTTCCGTGTTAAACATTGCATACCCTTCTCGTTTCTTAATATTACATCCAGTTTATCAGGTTTTATTGTGCAAAGACAAAAGCATATTCTAAATCAAAATAACCTTATCTAATTGATTATTATAGAATTTAATGTTGGCACGTGCTTTGCTTACATTCAGCTTAAGTATTTTTTTACTTAGAGTTTGATATGGCTGTACTTTTGCCATTTCTAGCTCACAATGTAGCAAGAAGTATCAACACTTTTTGTTGCATGACTTCACTCAACTAGGAGGCATATATGAAATTTGTATCAGCTATTATCAAGCCATTTAAGCTTGACGAAGTTCGGGAGGCTCTGTCTAACATTGGCGTGCAGGGCATCACCGTTACTGAAGTAAAAGGTTTCGGCCGTCAAAAGGGTCACACAGAACTGTATCGTGGCGCAGAATACGTGGTAGATTTTTTACCTAAAGTTAAATTGGAAGTCGCGATTGATGACAATTTACTTGACCAAGTGATTGAAGCGATAGAAAAATCAGCTGCTACAGGCAAAATCGGTGACGGTAAAATTTTCGTTACCAATTTAGAACAAGCAATTCGCATTCGCACCGGTGAAACCGGCGTTGAGGCTCTATAAGGGGATCATGATGAAAAAAATATTATCGATGTTTGCATTAGTCACGGCACTTGGATTAGGTTTTACAGCTAATACATTTGCTGAAGATATTGCCGTGCCAGCACCAACAGCTGAAATGGCGGTGCCAGTGGCTGATACCGCAGCTGCGGCCCCAGTAGCAGCTGAAGCAGCACCTGCTGCAGCGGTTGCCGCTCCGGCACCAGTGCCTAACAAAGGCGATACTGCTTGGATGATTGTTGCAACAGTATTAGTTTTAATGATGTGTGTCCCTGGTTTAGGTTTGTTTTACGGCGGTATGGTTCGCCAAAAGAATATGCTTTCAGTATTGATGCAAACATTCATGATTACTTGTGTACTTGGCATACTCTGGGCTTTATACGGCTACAGCGTTGCATTTACTGAAGGTAATGCCTATTTTGGCGGATTTGCTCGCGCATTCTTAAAAGGTATCACGCCAGATTCAAATGTAGCTACATTCAGTAAAGGTGTTGTGATTCCTGAATATATCTACATGTGCTTCCAATTAACTTTCGCGGTTATCACACCGGCATTGATTGTTGGTGCTTTTGCTGAACGCATGAAGTTCTCTGCAATCTTGTTCTTTATGGTGTTATGGTTCACATTCTCATACTTACCAATTGCTCACATGGTATGGTACTGGGCGGGTCCTGATGCTTACACTTCTGCTGACGCTGCTACCGCTGCAACAGCTACTGCAGGCTTCATCTTCCAAAAAGGTGCTCTTGACTTTGCTGGTGGTACTGTAGTGCATATCAATGCGGGTATTGCAGGTTTAGTAGGTGCTTTAGTATTAGGTAAACGTGTTGGTTTAGGTAAAGAATCAATGGCGCCTCACAGCGTGACTTTAACAATGGTTGGCGCTGCCTTGTTGTGGGTGGGTTGGTTTGGTTTCAACGTTGGTTCAAACTTAGAAGCAAGTGGTTTTGCTACTCTAGTTTTTGCTAATACTTTACTTGCTACATGTGCTGCTGCTACATCATGGATGTTTACTGAATGGTTCTTCAAAGGTAAACCTTCAATGTTAGGTGCTGCTTCTGGCGCGATTGCTGGTTTAGTCGCTGTTACACCTGCTTGTGGCTTCATTGGCCCTATGGGTGCAATTGTTCTAGGCTTGTTGGTTTCACCACTATGCTTTACATTCGTAACTAAAGTTAAATCAATGATGGGTTATGACGATTCACTAGACGTATTTGGTGTGCACTGTGTTGGTGGTATCTTTGGTGCTTTAAGTACCGGTATCTTAGTGAATCCAGCTTTAGGTGGCACTGGTGTATATGACTACGTTGCTAACGCTGTTGCTCCGTACGACATGGTTGCACAAATGACCTCTCAAGCATGGGGTGTAGGTACAACAGTGGTATGGTCTGGTGTAGTTGCGTTCATTGCTTACAAAGTGGTAGATGTATTAATTGGTCTACGTGTAAGCGAAGAAGTAGAACGTGAAGGCTTAGATACAACAGAACACGGTGAACGTGCTTATCATATGTAATTGACTTAAGTTAGCTTGAGTAAAGCTAACTTACAGCTCTTAAAAATGGACGCTTTTGCGTCCGTTTTTATTTATACTGCATCTACAATTCGTTCTAAATAAAAATACTTCAATAAAAGTGCTTGACAGATAAAACTAAATAACTAACTATGTAGTTATGAAGAAAATCACAACGATTCCCGATGAATGGCAAAATATCGCCCATCTGTTTATTGCGCTAGGTGACGCGCATAGACAAAGGATTCTATTGGCGTTTGAAAAAAAAGAACGACTCAATATTATGCAAATCGCTGCGGCATCAACATTAAGCCGAACAGCGGTGACGCATCACCTAAAAATCCTGCATCAAAGCGGCGCCCTACAAAGCGAGAAAATTGGTAAAGAAGTATATTTTTGGGTAAATAAAAACCTAATCACTAGCGCCATAAAAGGCGTGTTGCATTATATTGAAGTCGAAATATAAAGAAAAATAAAAGATAACGACTAGTTATAACCACTAAAGCTGGGAGAGCTGAAATGTTGGCCAAGATATTACGATTTATTTGCAAGATTCTGTTTCGCGTTCAAGTGCGCGGTTTGGAAAATGTGCCAGCTGAAAACAGACTGCTCATTGTCGCCAATCATGAATCCTTTTTAGATGGACTACTACTCGGCTTGTTTTTACCTAAAAGAGCTACTTTTGTCGTACATACCTCAGTGCTAAAGAAATGGACGTTTAGACAAGCTTTACGCTTAACGCCACATTTGGCGGTAGACCCGACCAGCCCACTCGCCATGAAAAAAGTGATTAAATTACTGGAAACAGGCGAGAACGTGGTGATTTTCCCAGAGGGTCGCATCACTTTAACTGGTAATTTAATGAAGGTTTATGACGGCCCTGGTTTTGTGGCGGCAAAAACTGGCGCATCTATACTGCCAGTAAGAATCGATGGCGCTGCTGAGTCTTATTTTGGACGTTTGACGAATCACCATCCAAGAAGATTGCTGCCAAAAGTCACGCTTACTGTGATGCCAACCACAAGCATCGTCATGCCTAAAGCCACTAATAACGGATTCCCTACAGGCAAGCAACGTCGCCGCATTGCGGGCGAAGGTATGCGTAGCGTCATGCAAAGAATGTTATTTCAAGCGCAAAAAAGTCGTACCTTATTTGAATCATTTTTAGATGCTATAGATAAATTTGGTAGCAACTATAAGCTCATTGAAGACATGAATGAAACGGAAGAAACCTATCAAGATTTACTTAAAAAGAGTCTTGCACTAGGCCGCATCGTGTCTAAAGTGAGCAGCGCCAACGAGACCGTAGGCGTGCTGATGCCTAACATCACCAACACTGTTGCGCTTATCTTAGGTATGAGTGCATTTAACCGCGTACCTGCCATGATTAACTACACGTCAGGCACGTCAGGCATGCAAAACGCATGTATTGCGGCCAATATCAAAACCATCATTACTTCACATAAGTTTATTGAAACGGCAAAGTTAGAAAGCGTCATTGCCGAGCTTAAAAACCTTAAAGTGCTATATTTAGAAGATTTACGTGCAGATTTTGGCATGGTGGATCGCGCTTGGTTGGTTGGCTACGCTCTGCATTACCCACGTGCAGCCATGGAGGTGAATAAACCAGATGAACCTGCGGTGGTGCTATTTACCTCAGGCTCTGAGGGCAAACCAAAAGGCGTTGTGCATTCACATAAAAGCCTGCTGTCGAATATGTCACAAATCATGGCAATTTTAGATTTTAGCCCAACAGACAAATTCATGATGGTGTTACCAATATTCCATGCTTTTGGTTTTACTGGTTCATTACTACCCGTACTCAACGGCATCAAAATTCATCTATTCCCATCACCGCTACAATATAAAGTGATCCCAGAGGTGATTTACGACCGCGGTTGTACGGTGTTTTTCGCCACCAGTACGTTCTTAGCTAACTACGCAAAATTTGCGCATCCTTACGATTTTTACAAACTTAGAATCGTAGTGGCAGGTGCAGAAAAGCTCAATGACGAAGTGCGAAAAACGTATACAGAGAAATTCGGCATTCGTATTTTGGAAGGTTATGGCGCAACCGAATGTGCGCCAGTCCTTTCGGCTAACACGCCAATGGCCAACTTAAACGGCAGTGTTGGGCAATTCGTGCCGGGCTTGGAGCACAAACTTGAATCGATACCAGGTATTGAAACAGGCGGCTTGCTGCATGTGAAAGGCGAAAACGTCATGAAAGGCTATTATTTATTCGATAACCCTGGCGTACTGATTCCACCCGTAGATGGTTGGTATAACACTGGCGACATTGTAGAGGTCGACGCTCAAGGCTTTATTCATATTAAAGGACGAGTGAAACGCTTTGCTAAAGTAGCGGGGGAAATGGTCTCACTTGAAGTGGTTGAGAAAATTGCATGTACAGCAGCGCCAGAGCACCAACATGCGGCTAGTACGCAAACCGATGTTCAGCGTGGTGAGAATATTGTTCTATTTACATCTGACCCTAGATTAAAGCGAGAAGACTTACAAATAGTGGCTAAAAATCTGGGGAGCCCAGAAATTGCCATCGCCAGAAAGATAATTTATCTAGAAGAGTTGCCGTTACTTGGCACAGGTAAAACAGATTACGTCACGCTTAAAAAAATGGCAGAAGCCGCTTAAATTAAGTACTAAATTGGGGACTTGTAATTGAAATATAATAAAATCACGCTCATAAAAATAGCAGCTTCTAACAAAAGACTTTTTCATGTTGTTGGTTTATCGCTACTACTGGTTGCTCCTGCATATGCTACCAACTCAACTGAAGTCACCGTCAAACCAGAATCCACCAGCCTTATAAACCCCACTTCTCAAAAGCAGAACTTAAATAATACGTCTTATTTTGAGCAAGACGCGCTGCAAGTATTAACCCTAATTGATAAATCAAAAAAGCTGCGTGAACAGCTGCCACACTTTGTGGATGAATCTAATCAAGTGATTAAAAAACATCATGGTGCACTACCTTCTGCTTACACTTTACGCATGGCAAAGGCACTTTCTGAGGCAAATGAATTTCGCAACAGTCTGTTCAAACAAGCCTTATCCCATAGAAGTGCGCTATATCGTGTAGATGACGACATCGAAGATAAAGCGCGTGTGACCGAAATCGTGATTGCCATGTCAGCAGCAGTGACCTTGTTTGAAAATAGCAAAGAAATGCAGCTAGTCTTGAATAACAATCAGGATAACAATCATTTATTACGCAATAAACTCAACGAAGGTTATCCAGAATTCGGCATTCCAGAAGGTTTTTATGATTCTTCAACCATGCGCTCTAATAATCCCGAGTATCGGGAAACATTCAACGATGGTGTGCGTTTTTTTGCAGATAATAAATCTGAAATTGAACTGCAAATAAGCCAGAGCTCACCCTCCATTCAATCTCTGTATCGTGAGGTTGCGCAAAGCCCGATGATTAAAGGCTTAAAGGACGGCAATGTATTTAAAGAGATTTTTACTTTACCAGTGAAAGCCGCTGGTGGCGGGGTCGATTTGTCAGGGCGCGGTTTAAATAAAATCCAATTCACCAGTTCACAAATTGTTGGCAATACCATGGGCATAGTGCACTGGCGCGCTGGCAAACTTAAAGATGATGCCGCCATGTTGAAAAACATGCTGGCGCAATTACAGCCTGGCGATATTTTGCTTGAGAAAACACCGTTCACGCTTACCGACAAAAGCATCCCAAGACATTTTGGACATGCGGCTATCTACATAGGCACTGCCGATCAATTGCGAGAAATGAATGGATTGGATTTACCTGTCGTACAAAAGAATCTAGCTAAGATTACTGAAGGCCACGGTGTGGTAGAAGCACTAAGAAATGGCGTTCAGCTAAACAAACTACAAGACTTTATGAATGTGGATGACGTAGCGATTTTGCGCCCAAAGCACCTTAGACTGGCGGATAGATTAGAGGCCGTAGCACTTGCGCTGGGCAACTTAGGCAAGAAGTATGACTTTAATTTTGACGTTAACACCACCGATACGATCGTATGTTCAGAGCTGGTCTATATCGCCTATCCACAAGTGGATTTTGTCACTAAAAATGTACTCGGCAGCTTTGCCATTACGCCAGACGATATTGCCCTACGCGCTGGTGCTACTGAGACTGACCCATTGCAACTGGTTTTATTTGGCCATGATGGCAAGCTAGTGTTTGACGATGGTAGCGACAGCAAGTTTGATGAGAACGGCTTAACTTTGTATGAAAAATTAGTGAAAGGCAAACCCATGCCAGGCGAAGACTATCGTCCCAGCGTGCGTTCGTCTTTTACGGGCTTTCTATAAAAGCTCACTGTTCAATCTCAAAAAACATGAATCGTAGACAGTTTTTACCTAGCGCAGCGGCACTGGGACTATCAAGCAGCGCTGTTGCGGGCATTAGACTCTGGCCTGAATCTGGGTTTACCAACCCATGCTTATCTGGTCTGCCAGACGAATTAAAAAATCACCCACTCATGGCGCAAGTTTGGGCAGGCATTGATGCAAGCCAAGTATGGGATTGCCATGCGCATATCATCGGCGCTGGTGATAGCGGCAGTGGCGCATGGTTTAACCCCAATATGGAAAGCTGGATGCACCCTATTTTAAAAGTGCAGAAAAACTTTTACATGAATGGTGGATGCATCGTTGATGCATAATGAAGACGCTAGTTTTGTCACGCGTATGAAACAATTAGCGAGTGAAATGCCAAATGGTTATAAAACCATGCTATTTGCTTTTGACTGGTTTCGCGATGAGCAAGGTGTGGCGGATAGCAAAAGCTCTATATTCCACGTGCCTAATGAATACGCAGCAAAAATCGCCACTCTATATCTGCAATATTTTGAATGGGGCGCTTCGATTCACCCCTATCGTCCAGATGCTAAAGATGCGCTAGAAAAGGCTCACAGCGAAGGGGCTCGTGCGATTAAATGGCTGCCCGGGCATGAATATAGACCCCGCTTCGTCCAAGTGCGCTAAGTTTTACCAGAAGTTACATGACTTAGACATGCCGATCATTAGCCACACTGGTCGCGAAAGCGCAGTGAAAGTCGGCAACCAAGCTTTTGGTAATCCGTTAAAAATGCGTAAAGCGCTAGACTCTGGCGTGCGGGTAGTACTCGCTCATTGTGCAAGTGATGGGGATGACGAAGACTTAGATAGTAATAACAAATCTGTCAAAAGTTTTGATTTATTCACGCGCATCATGGATACGCCTGCTTACCAAAATTTAGTATTTGGCGAAATCTCCGCGATCACTTTATTCAACCATGCATGGGTCATTAAGCCGCTTTTATCGCGAAAAGACTGGCACGGCCGTTTACTCAACGGCACTGATTACCCCTTACCAGCTATATTGCCGCTCATCTCTACCAAACAGCTTTACCGCGATGGCTTGCTGGAAGCAGTCACATTTATTATTTCTGCAAACATTACGCAATTACAATCCACTCATGTTTGATTTTGCTGTGAAACGTTTAATAAAATGGCAGGGCGTAGGGTTTTCAAAAGAGATTTTTGAAACAGGAGGAGTGTTTGATAGAAAAATCGTTGATACAAAAACTAAGACACAAACATAACAAGAAAAGTTAAGGGGGCATCATGGAGTCATTATTTTTAATGCTGGGATTATTAGGCATAGTCGTCACAATCGGCGGCATAGCGGGATTTTTCTCACTGTTCACCTCTAGTAATAAAGACACCAAGATTAGAGAAGTTGAGCGAGAAACCGAAAAACTAGGTCTTGAAATCACTCTATTAAGCACGCGACTGGACGCCTTGAAAAAAATCGTGGAAAGCCAGCAGCAGAACATATCCCTGCCACTGGCTGCGCTTAAAGCTGAAGCCCCTAGCCTAGTCATTCAACCAGTGGCAGAGTCTACTGAAACGATTGCCGCAACCACAACTACCGCCCAAGAAACCCCTATCAAACCCGTTAGCACTTCGACCACAACTTCTGCAGCGCCAAGAACCATCACTAGACCCCCAATTAAACGTTTAGAGCCTAATTTTCTCGAGAAAGGCATTACTGCGGCAAAAGATTGGCTATTTGGCGGCAATACACTAGTGCGTTCTGGCATTATCATTTTGTTTATCGGTATTAGCTTTTTACTCAAACTTGCGGTTGATAATGGCTTTATTCCTATCGAATTACGTTTAGCAGCGGTGGCTTTAGGCGGTATCGCGTTACTGGTAGTCGGCTGGCGCTTACGTGATAAACGTACTGAGTATTCATGGGCTTTACAAGGTGGCGGTATTGGTATTTTATACCTCACGATTTTTGCCTCGTTAAAGCTGTATCAACTAATACCTGCGGGCGCGGCTTTCCCATTACTAGTCGCTATCGCATTCCTTTCAGCATTCATCGCAGTAAAGCAATCTGCCATGCCACTCGCCGTGTTGGGTTTTGCTGGCGGCTTTTTAGCACCCGTATTTACCTCAACAGGGCATGGTAGCCATGTGGGATTATTTAGTTATTACCTGGTGCTGAATCTAGCCATTGCCTACGTTGCATTTCACAAAAGCTGGCGTCTGCTTAACGTGTTGGGCTGGGCTTTCACGTTTATCATTGGCACATTATGGGGTGCAAAAAGTTATGTGCCAGATAACTTTTCCACCACCGAACCATTCCTGATTATTTTCTTCTTACTGTTCACTGGTATTGCGGTGTTATTCGCTCATCGCCAAGCAACTAAAGCGAGTGATTATGTAGATGCCACCTTAGTATTTGGCACACCATTAGTGGCTTTTAGTCTGCAATATGCTTTGCTAAGAGACTCGCATTTTGGACTTGCTTATAGTGCGTTAGCACTTAGTGTGTTCTACATAGGATTAGCTTGGTGGGTATTAAAACCTAAACTCGAAACGCTGAAATTTCTAGGCGAATGCTTTTTAGCACTAGGCATAGGCTTTATGACGTTGACCTTACCACTTGCTTTAGATGGTCGTTGGGCCTCGGCTGTTTGGGCTGTTGAAGGTGTTGGCTTGCTGTGGGTGGGGTTACGTCAAAATCGCACTTTTCCAACATTATCGGGCTTGGCATTACAAATACTCGCGGCATTTGCCTTTATTAAGGGCTGGGGACTGACTGGTTACACAGGAGTGACATACCAGAATATGTATTTAGGCGTCGCCTTTATCGCGCTTTCTGGCTGGGCTTGTGGTGCATTGTGGAATAAATTAAGTCCTGGAAAATTCTCATTATTGACCACAATATTAGCTTTGTGGGGCTGGTTATGGTGGGTGTCATCGGGCTTAACCGCAGTGGATGAGCTGTTAAATAAAGACTTCTTTATGCACGCAAGCCTCACATTTATCGCCATCACTAGCGTGTTGCTGCCATTTCTTTCACGCTTCTTCAAATGGGAAAAGCTTGCTAAATTAAGCCTGTTTTTAATGCCAGCCCTAGCAATCACCTTGCTTTGGGATCTTTTCTTAGCTGCATTTGATAGCAAACACCCATTTGCCTACTACGGCGCTTATAGTTGGCTGGGTGCTTTTGCCGCCGACATCTGGCTGATTAAACGCGACCATATTCCAAAGGGCTCGTTTCTACGTGCACCATTGTTATGGATAGGCGCAGTGATTGGTGTGATGGAGTGGCAATATCAGCTTGGTCAATATGTGCAAGAATCCAATGTATGGAAAGACATTGGTTGGGCGATCATTCCGATTGCCATTGTATTAGGCATCACGCGCTGGCAGTTTGCTAAAAAGAATACGCTCACAAGTGAGCAACTCAGCAGCGCGCGCACTTGGGCTTGGATTGGCTGTGTACCAATGGTTGCGTCACTCATCGCTTGGTTTATGTTCATGTCGCTTAACTCCAGTGGCAACGCAGCGCCGCTGCCTTATATACCGCTGATTAACCCGCTAGATATTACGTTAGCAGCAGTACTGCTATTGCTATTCATCTGGCATCGCGGTGTGAATAAGTACTTAGGCAAGCTGCAGAGCATGATGCCTGTCATACCTAGCATCATGGGCTTTACCTTGCTCAATGGCGTGTTGTTGCGCACGCTGCATCATTGGGTAGGCACACCATTTGAATGGGCATCAATATTCACCAACTCTACGGTACAAATGTCGTTCACCTTTTTGTGGGGCATTACTGCCTTCGCACTCATGCTGCTTGCGCATAAGCGTGGTCAACGCCAAATCTGGATTGTCGGTTCGGCTTTAATGGGCTTGGTAGTGGCCAAATTATTCTTGCTCGACTTATCACAACATGGCTCAGTAGAACGCATTGCTTCATTCATTGGCGCAGGTTTGATGCTGCTGGTGATGGGTTATTTTGCACCGTTGCCACCAGTCAAAAAAACAATCAATGCTGATTAAAAGTAAAAATGTACTCAAAAAGGATACATCCATGAAAAACACTAAACTGATGATTGCTGGCTTACTCATTATGCTGACGCCACCCACAATGGCTGCCAGCTTTAAGTTAGATGCCAATGGTAATGAGCCTTTTTACCAAAGCAATATCAGCAAAGAAATTTATCAATACACTCGTAGCAGCATGCTGCAAGACCTGACTATTCAAAATGCCTCAGGCGAACAAGTGCCTTATGCGCTGATACCTTATAAAGACCTGCATCCGCAAACTACAACGCAGCAAGATAGTAAACCACTGATTATTTATCCGATTAAAGAAAATGTGTTGAGTAATCCAAATGAGTTGCGAATTCATCTGCAGAAAAATGCTGTGAACACTTCACTTGATATTGTTTCAAGCGATGACGAAGCCGATGCTAGCAAAAATACCAACTCAATTTACCTGCTAGATGCTGGCAAAAAACATGCGCCCTTAGAAACCATATCGGTTGATTGGCAAGGTGTTGACGGCAAATTACTCACACTAGAAGTGCTCACAAGTGACGATTTACAAAACTGGTCGCATGCAGGTAATGCGGTACTGCTCAAAACAGCTAATTCGAATAGCAGCATCTTGCAAAATACCATTTCGCTCGATAGTCCTACCGAAGCACGTTATTTACAAATTCGTGCCACTGAACCAAACAACACAAGTTTCAAGCTGACAAAAGCCAACGCAGAATACAGCAAAGTACAAAGCATCGCCCCCAAGTTAGTGCGACAAACTATTCAATTGATAGGACGCAGCGAAGACACTAAGCATGGCTTAGTGAATATTGATTTTGAATCTGCTGGGCATTTTCCTGCCAGTTATTTACAAATTAAACTACCTCAAAACAACACCATTACCAACACAACCATTCAGTTGCGTAATAATACTAACGAGCCTTGGGAATATCTCACTACTGCATCGGTGTATCGACTTATGCAGCAGGGCAAGACTTTCACTAGCCCAGATGTGGTTTTATCGCCAACAGTAGCTCGTTATTGGCGCTTGCAATTCAATCAGTCTAGCGGCGGTATCGGTGCAGAAAATCCGACTTTATCTTTAGGTTGGTTGCCATCAACCGTAGTATGGAATGCCCGCGGACAAGCGCCATTCACGCTGCAGGTTGGTGAAAAACCTAGTATTGTAAACAACGTTCCTATCGCTAGCTTAATACCAGATTACAAGATTGAAAAAGTACAAACACTAGCAAAATCAGATCTTACATTAGAAGTGAGTACTAACAACTCAGCAACTGAACAAGCCAGCAATACTTGGACATCGCCGATTGATTACAAACGCTGGCTGCTATGGGGTGGCTTGTTTTTAGGGGTATTGCTACTGGCTGGTATGGCGTTTTCATTACTTAAAACGGACAGCAAAGAATAAACCTGTATAAATAAATGTGCGCAAATAAAAACTATAAAATAGGAGTCAATCCATGAGCAATCAATTCACCTTAATGAATGAACAGCGTTTCCGTCCATTCTTTTTTACACAGTTTTTAGGTGCTTTTAACGATAATGTATTTAAAACCGCGCTCATTACATTGGTGGCTTTTCATGCTTCAAACTTAAGTAGCATTGATGGTGCAACGCTTGCCACTTTATTGCCTGGGCTATTTATTCTGCCATTCTTCCTGTTTTCAGCCACAGCTGGGCAAATCGCTGATAAATTTGAGAAGTCGCAAATCATTCGCTGTGTAAAAGTATTTGAAATAGGGATTATGGGCTTTGCTAGCGCTGGATTCTTTTTGCATAACCTCTGGCTGCTCGCTGCTGCACTATTCATGATGGGCATGCACTCAACTCTATTCGGCCCAGTAAAATATTCCTACCTGCCACAACACCTAAAAGAAACTGAGCTCATAGGCGGCAATGGCATGGTGGAAATGGGCAGTTTTGTGGCAATTTTGTTAGGTCAAGTGCTAGGAGCATCACTTGCCACTGTTGCACATCACGAACTATTCACCAGCATTGCCATTATTACCATTGGCTTTTTAGGTTACTTTAGCAGCCGAGGTATACCCAACTCACCTGCCGCAGATGCCAGCCTTAAAATTAATTGGAACCCCATTACCGAAACGGTAAAAAACATTAAATTCATCTGGGCAGACCAAACCGTATGGCTAGCGATTGTTGGCATTTCTTGGTTCTGGTTTTATGGCGCAACTTTATTGGCGCAATTTCCAAACTTTGCCAAAGACATTTTGCAAGGCAATGAAAGTGTGTTTATTTTATTGCTCTCTATTTTCTCAATCGGCATCGGCATTGGTTCGCTATTGTGCGAAAAGCTATCTAAAGGCAAGTTAGAAGTCGGTTTGGTGGTATTCGGCGCCATCGGCCTCACTATATTTGGCATAGATTTATACTTTTCTAGTACCTACCTACATGAAACCGTGAATCTTAAATCAATGTTCGATTACAAATCTTTCATCACTTACAGCCATGTATATAACCCTGAGGTCTACAGCTTTAACCATGAATCTGTAGCGCGCTGGCGCTTACTGGCTGATATTGCCCTAATAGGTTTCTTTGGCGGGCTTTACATCGTTCCGCTGTATGCCTTAATTCAAACACGCGCTAAGAAAAGTCATCAATCACGCGTAATTGCCGCTAATAATATTTTAAACGCCTTATTTATGGTGGTTTCAGCAGGCTTTTCTATATTCTTACTCGGAAAAGGTCTTAATATCTCGCAGTTATTTTTAGCCACCGCATTGCTTAATGTATTAGTGACTATCTACCTATGCATTCGCCAACCAGAATACTTAAGAACGTTTACCGCGTGGATTAAGCGTTAATCTCATGAATTTCATTAGCTGTCATTCATGACTCTAGTCATTCTATTAATTGAGTATAGGCTTATAGTAGTAACACGTTAAGCAGCAATGCGATACGAAATTAATCTAAAAAGGAGAACTATTATGTGGACTACACCAGCTGCTACTGAAATGCGTTTCGGTTTTGAAGTTACAATGTACGTAATGAATAAATAGTTTCAAAATAAGCTTAGGCTTATGCAAAAAGGGTGCTTAATGCACCCTTTTTTATTTTCTACCACATATGTTTAATGAAATAAAATTTCACTTATTTGATCACAAAATCTTTCGGTAAAAACACCCAAATCTTTCCTACTTGCTTCATCGCGCCAGCTTTGGCACCTGCCTCATTACCATCGCCCCAATAGAAATCAGCGCGCACACCGCCTTTAATCGCACCGCCTGTATCTTGCGCCATCATCAAACGTTTAAGTGGCTTAGTGCTGTTCGGTTCGGTGGTAGATAAAAACACGGGTGCCCCTAAGGGTACATATTTAGGATCTATGGCCACAACGCGTTCGCTTAGAATAGGCACGCCTAACGCGCCTAGTGGTCCTGGTAAACCTGCAGGCAGCTCTCTAAAGAACACGTAACTGGGGTTGCTATTCAGTAACTCACGTAGCTTAGCTGGATTGTTGCGCGCCCAATTTTTAATGCCATTCATTGAAGCATTGGCCATCGTCAACTCACCACGCTCTACAAGCAAGCGTCCGATAGAGTTATAAGTGAGCCCATTTTGATCTGCATAACCAACATGCACTTGCTCACCGCTTTCCAACTGCACTAGCCCTGAGCCTTGTACTTGTAAATAAAAGACATCAATGATGTCATCTATGTATATAAACTCACGGCCTTTTAAGGGCGCAGCTTCTGACTCAATGTCAGCACGATTGTAATAAGACACTAATTTATTACCCACCAATCGACCACGTACGCGCTTGTACTTCAGTTCTGGAAACAAGCTATCCAGCTCGACTGAAATCAAATCAGTCGGCACTTGATATAAAGGGTTGGGATATTTGGCAGATTTGAAACGGCTACCTTTTAGTATCGGCTCGTAATAACCTGTAATCAAACCGCTATCTGTGCCATCAATATTGGTAGTTTTATAGACAGAGAAATTTTGCTTGAAATACGCAAGAATGTTGTCTGAGTTAGGCTTGTTGGCCGTTTGGCTATTGAGTTGTGTGGCGGCATTACAAACCTTCTGCCACATAGGTTTATTGATGAGTGTACTGCAACTTTGCATCCAAGCTGGCCAAGATAAACTCAAATCAGATAAATTTTGTTTAGTTTGATCCAAACCATCAACTTCTTCCCATAGCGCAGGTTTTAATAAACCGTAGTCTGCGATTTTAGAATCAGTAGGCTTTATGTCTGTAGGCTTTGCATCCACAGGCTTGGTTGCTATTATCGGTTTATCAGGCTCAACAATTTGCACTGGACTCGTATCAGGTACCGTCTTTACAGCCCCTTTATTAGGACTGCAGTCGCATTTAGCTATAGGCTTAGTGGGCGGAGTTGCTTTTAGACTTTTACTAGCGCAGGCAGTAAGACCAACGCTAATAAATGCGATCAAAATAAGGGTTGTAATTCTTTTTATCAATTGTTTGCTACCACTTTATAGGCTAAAAGAAAAATCAAACACTAGTGCAAAACTCTAGGCATATTAAGTACAAATGGCTGAATAGTGACATCAAACTGCGTACCGTCATCTGCCACCATTTGATAAGTGCCATGCATTTCACCCATGGGCGTACTTAATACGGTACCGCTGGTATATTCAAAATGCTCATTCGGATTCAATAAAGGCTGCGCCCCAACCACGCCTAAACCTTTGACTTCCTGCTGCTCACCATTCGCTTCTTTAATCACCCAATGACGGCTAATCAGCTGTGCAGCGACGTTGCCAGTGTTCGCAATTTTAACGTGATAAGCAAAAGCGTAACGATTCCGTGCTATATCTGATTGATCTGCAAGAAATTCCGTTTCGACCGACACGGTGCATTCGTAATGCTTGTCCGTGGTCATTTTGTCATCAATCCTTCAGATGGTGAGCTTGGGCTAGCTGAGTATAATTTTTTAGGCATACGCCCAGCTAAATAAGCTTCACGTCCAGCCTGCACCGCCTTTTTCATGGCGGATGCCATCAAAACAGGATCGCGCGCTGCGGCAATAGCTGTATTCATCAACACTCCTTGGCAACCAAGCTCCATGGCAATCGCCGCATCAGAAGCCGTGCCCACGCCAGCATCCACTAGCACTGGAATTTGAGCATTCGCAATAATAATTTGTAGATTCCATGGGTTTAAAATGCCCATACCAGAGCCAATCAAAGATGCTAAAGGCATTACAGCACAACAGCCAATTTCCTCTAACTGTTTGGCAATGATAGGATCATCAGAACAATACACCATCACGTCAAAACCATCTTTTACCAATGTTTTAGCTGCAGCAAGTGTTTCAATCATATTCGGGTAGAGTGTACTAGGGTCACCCAATACTTCCAACTTCACCAATTTGTGACCATCTAACAACTCACGTGCTAAACGCAATGTGCGCACTGCATCATCGGCAGAGTAACAACCTGCAGTATTTGGCAGATAAGTAAATTCTTCTGGCGGTAAGAAATCCAGCAAAGAAGGCTCGCCAGCATTTTGGCCAATATTTGTACGGCGTATCGCCACCGTGATAATTTCCGCACCACTCGCATCAATCGCCGCTCGTGTTTGCGCAAAATCTGCGTATTTACCTGTACCCACTAACAAACGAGATTGATAGCTTTTACCTGCAATTTTTAATAAATCTAACAATTTTTGTTTCCTTTTAACGTGGTAGTTAGTGCTTAATACAGCTTTCGGATGAAGCTCAGCCGACTATTGTGTCAGCACTAGTTGTGTTAGCGCTAGCCGCCTCCTACCGCACCAACTATTTCTAACTTATCACCATCGACCAACTGCGTACCTGCAAACTGACTGCGCGGCACTATTTCACCATTACATTCAATAGCAAGGCGTTTGCCTTCTAAATTAAGATGGACTACCAATTGCGCTACTGTGAAATTTTCCGCATCAAAACTGCGCGGCTTACCATTAATAATGAGTTGCATTGTGACTGACATAACATGAACTTTAGTAAGAAGTAATTATTTATGCGTGCATAAATAATTACAATGTAAAACATCATTTTACGAAATTAGTAGCTTATATAGCAAACCTTATCTCTACTATTTTCACGCGCGGCTTTCATGTCTGGTGAAATTATACTGGAACCGAAAAACATATAGCCTAAGGACTGAACAAAACGACTCGCCGCCAGTCTTGATGATAGTGGTTATATAAATAGAAGAGCAGTACTTTTCTAAGTTAGATATGATGAATAAACTGACCTACAGTCAGTATAAAATGATTCTTCAATTATTTTTTTGGGGTGGTCACCATGAGCAACATGAATGAAATGCACTTTATTGCCAGACCACACCATACGCCCGCAGACTTTTCTGACCGCGTAGCGTTAACTATAACTAAAATATTACGTTTTTTTGCGGATACTTTTTTTGCCAATCGCTACGGGAATCGTGCCGTTGTGCTGGAAACCGTAGCGGCTGTGCCTGGCATGGTGGCTGGAGCATTGCAGCATTTAAAAGCGATTCGCCTCATGCAAACTGATAATGGCTGGATACGCAAACTTTTAGATGAGGCTGAAAATGAACGTATGCATTTAATGACATTCATTCACATTGCAAACCCCAATCGATTTGAACGTGGGCTAATTATGCTGGCTCAAGGTATTTTCTATAATTTATTCTTCCTGCTTTATTTAATTTCCTCAAAAACAGCGCATCGCTTGGTGGGTTACTTTGAAGAAGAAGCCGTTTATAGCTACACAGAATATCTAGCAGGTGTTGATAATGGTACTTATGAAAATGTGCCCGCACCGCAAATTGCCATAGATTATTGGAATCTAGATGCAAATGCTAGGCTCAGAGAAGTGATTATTGCCGTGCGTGATGACGAGGCTAATCACCGTGATGTGAACCATTATTTTGCGGATGTTTTAACTAACAGCTAAGTCTAAGTATTAGCGCTAGCCAAAAGCAGTAATAATCTAGCGCATTCATCTAAAAATCATATGTGCTTGATTCATGTTATTCAACATCATCCTTACCTTAATGAATTTCATCGTTGTACAATAGCAAAATTATTTTTTACACGATTATTTAGAAGGTAAGCAATGAAAGTTCAAAGCCAAATCGCAGACATCAATACCCCAACAGGTGTGATGCGCACGTATATTCATCGCCCTGTCGGCGGCAAACCTAGTGCTGGTGGCAAGTTTCCTACCATTTTATTTTATTCAGAAATTTTTCAGCAAACTGGTCCGATTGAAAGCGCAGCTAAAATCATCGCTAGTCATGGTTATGTAGTGCTAGTCCCAGAAGTGTTTCATGAGTTAAACCCTATTGGCACTGTTCTGGCGTATGACGATGCTGGTCGCGATAAGGGCAATGCAGACAAAGCTGCCAAAGACGTACAAGGTTATGACACAGATAACCAAGCAATGATTACTTACATCAAACAACAAGATTGGTATGACGGCAACATCGGTGCAATGGGCTTTTGTATTGGTGGTCATCTGGCTTTCCGTGCTGCACTGCAACCAGAAATCAAAAGTACCGCTTGTTTCTATGCGACAGATTTACATTCTATGACTATTCCCAATAAACTAGGTCAGCACAGCATGGAACGCCTGAGCGAGATTACTGGCGAGCTGTTGATGATTTGGGGCAAGCAAGATACACACATCCCAACCGCTGGACGAACACAGGTCTACAATAAACTAACTGAAGCTAACCTCACATTTACTTGGCATGAGTTTAATGCCCAACACGCCTTTATGCGGGATGGCGATGAGCGCTACGATGCGCAAACTGCAATGCTATGCTATCAATTAGCGTTAAACTTGTTCAGCAGAACAATGTAGTCACAGTAACACTTTTAAAAAAATACTTTAATTTGTAAAAAGCGTTTGTTTAGCCGCATCGCGGATTGCCGCGACGGCTGGATGATCAAAACGCCGTTCAACTGAAATGGCGTAGTAATAATCTTGCACCTCTTCAGTTTTGCCAAGTTCTACGACCCCATATTGCCGTGTAATTTCCGATGCAATAACTGAGGGCGCCATAAAAATACCAATCCCCGCTTGACCAAAGGCCTTCATCAACGCGCTATCGTCAAATTCCCCAACAATTTGTGGGCGTATGCGCTCCGTATCAAACCAGCGCATTAACCTGCCTCGCATCATCGTATCTAAACTCGGCACTAATAAAGGCGCCTGATTCAAACTGGCGGGGAAGCCTTCTCTGTACATTGCCGCCAATGTGGGTGTAGCAAAAAAGCTGATGCCACATTCACCGAGTTTATGGTTATCGCCTTTGATGTCCAATTGGGCAGGCATAGGTCTATCTGACAAGACTAAATCTAAACGATGTATGGCCAAATCGCCTAGCAACTTATCTAACTTATCTTCTCTGCAGATGATTTTTATCGGCTCATTCAGCGTCATCGCTGGCGCAAGTAAACGGTAAACGATTGATTTAGGCATGACATCAGCAATACCCACTCTAAAAGTGGCCACTTGTTTCACGGTACCGCCACTTAGCGCTTGCTCCATCTCCGCACCTATTTCAAAAATCTCATCCGCGTAAGATAAAGCTAAACGACCTGTTTCAGTCAGCCCTAGCCCACGACCAACACGCTTAAACAATGTCGCTTCCAACGAAGTTTCCAATAATCCGATTTGACCGCTAAGCGTTTGTGGGGTGAGATCAAGCTGCTCACTAGCACGGGCGATGCTGCCAGCGCGCGCCACTTGCCAAAAATAATTTAATTGTTTGTAGTTCAACATAATCAGTCAACCATCAGTTTTTTACGAATTATCTATCAGTATAATCTTTATTTTTACGATGTGTCAATTCCCCTAGTATATACAAACGTTAATGCTTACTTAGGAGATTAAGATGCAACTTGATATTCAAACAAATGGTTTTTCATTAACCGATGGAATTCGTGATTACGCCACACGTCGCATGCAATTTGCACTCGATAGAAATGATGGGCATGTTATGCATGCTCGCATTAGCTTAGCCGACATCAATGGACCGCGCGGAGGCATAGATAAAAGATGTCAGATTAATTTGGTATTGGCCGGACACAGTAACATTGTCATAGAAGACACTGAAGCTGATTTATATGTGGCTATTGATCGCGCGAGCGACCGCTGCGCTCGTACACTGACTAGACGACTGGAAAAACACCGTGAACATTCTTACGACTCTGCACCTATACCATTAGCCACAGATGACTAAAAAAACTTAATGTTTTATCAATATTTTAGTTTTACCAGTACTTTAGCTTGAGCAAACTAAAGATGACATTAACCGCTCAATACTTGATGTTTTGGAGTTCGTAATGAAACGTATTATTTATTTTTTAGCCACCAACCTTGCCATTATGTTGGTACTGTCTCTGACCATGCGCATCCTTGGCGTAGAGCCTTACCTCAATGCTAACGGATTGAATTTAGGCAACTTACTGGCATTTGCCGCCATTATGGGGTTTGGTGGGGCATTTATCTCATTGGCAATGTCTAAGTGGTCTGCCAAGCGCATGTCTGGCGCGGTAGTCATTGAGGAAGCACGTACGCCTACTGAAACTTGGCTAATTAAAACGGTGCGTGCTCAGGCAGATATGGTTGGCATCAAGATGCCAGAAGTGGCGGTATTTGATTCGCCTGAAGTCAATGCCTTTGCAACAGGGATGACTAAAAACAGTTCCTTAGTAGCTGTATCAACTGGCTTACTCAACAAAATGAGTAAAGATGAAGCAGAAGCCGTGCTGGCGCACGAAGTTTCGCACATTGCGAATGGCGACATGGTTACGCTCACCTTAATTCAAGGCGTGGTCAATACTTTTGTGATGTTTCTGTCACGCGTCATTGGCTATGCGGTAGATAAGATTATCTTCAAAACTGAAAAAGGCACAGGCCCTGCATTCTTTGTCACAATGATTATCGCAGAACTACTATTGGGCGTATTGGCTTCAATGATCGTGATGTGGTTCTCACGTCAACGTGAGTTTCGTGCTGATGCTGGTGCGGCTAAATTATCCAGTGCTAAAAAGATGATTGCAGCTTTAGAGCGTTTACAAGCAGAACACGAACCATCTGCCTTACCAAAACAAATGGCTGCTTCTGGCATTTCTGGTGGCGGATCCAGCGGCTTCAAACGCTTGTTTTCAAGCCACCCAGACTTGTCTGAACGCATTGCTGCGTTGCGTAATAATGCATAAATAGCTTATAAAAAACGAGACTAAAAATGAAAATGAAACGTATTGAGTTGTTCTTAGAGCATTTTATGTTTGGCAGTCGTTGGCTGTTAGTACCTTTTTACATAGGTTTAATTGCAGGCATTGCCTTGTTACTAGTTAAGTTTGCCAAGGCATTCTTCGTCCTCATCCCCGCCGTGTTTAGTGGGGATGGTGGCGAAGCATTATTGGGAATTTTGACCTTAGTTGATATTACCTTGGTCGCAAACTTACTGCTTATTATCATATTTGCTGGCTATGAAAACTTTGTCTCTAAAATTGATACTGGCGATAATGAAGACCGCCCAGAGTGGATGGGACATGTTGGATTTTCTGACTTAAAATTAAAGCTGATTGGCTCTATCGTGGCGATTTCTGGGATTGAGCTACTTAAATACTTTATCAACGTAAA
>JAYTRW010000282.1:0-1298 GCA_043745985.1 Methylotenera sp. | reverse complement strand
TTGTCGGTTCAATCGGCGTACTGATGGATGGTTATGGTTTTACTGAAGTGATGAAAAAAGTGGGCGTTGAGCGTCGTTTGTTGACCGCAGGTGAAAATAAAGCAATGTTAGATCCATTCTCACCAGTAAACCCAAAACATCAAGCTTTAGCACAAGCCATGCTAAATGAAATCCATGAGCAGTTTAAGACAGTGGTGCGCCAAGGTCGTGGTAACCGACTAAAAGAAACGCCTGAAACCTTTAGCGGTTTGTTCTGGAGTGGCGAAGAAAGCATTAAAATGGGTCTAGCAGATGCGCTTGGTAGCGCAGACTATGTTGCTCGAGATGTCATTAAAGAAGAAAAGATAGTGGACTTTACCTCTCAAGAAGACTTTACAAGCCGCATCGCAAAACGTATAGGTGCAAGCATGGCAAAGGCGATTGGTATCGATGTGCTGACAAAAGGCATTCAGTTGCGATAAGTAACTGTGTTGCAGGCGCTTAATCTATTGTTTTTGTATGCCATGCTAAGAGTGGACAAGTTCACTCAAGCTTGAGAGAGAAAATATACGAGCACTGTTTCAATTCAATCGATCAGTATAGTTTGTAGGACCACATGCAATCTAATCTCTCTCGCCTAACTTTACGCAATGAAAGTACATTGACACTTTGCCTCTTGCTCGCTTATCCAGTCTCATATATGCCACCATAGTAAACTGAACTTCCGTTACTATCTTGCAGGTGAGAATAACGGAAAATGATTACCAGCTTTTGCTTAACATAGAGTGTATAAAAAATCCCTCGTTACGTACTTCAGTATTATTGCCAAATAATGGGCTATCGTAAGTCACTTTTTTCGGTAATAAAAACTCAATACCACTGGTGAGTTTCCACGTCTCATCTAGCTTGTGGGCAAAGCCCAGCGTAGTGTGGTCTTCTAAAGTTGCGGCGAGCAACGCACTGGAGTTATTCTTTGGCACTGGATTTTTGCCATAGTTGTAGCCTGCATATAAGGTGGTTTTGTCATTGTAAGTGTAAGTTGCGTATTACGGCTATCGTGACCGATCAAAACGGTCTATCGTGACCAGTTGCGCATGAAATAATATTACGCGTTTAAATTGTATACTTGCGGTCACGATAGGTCGATATTTTTCTCCTTTAATTGATTTTTAGCCGTGGTTTGTCGCATTGAATCTCCTGTCAGATTAAAGCGATGATGGCGTTGCATAATACGATCAAGTACAGCATCCGCAATTGTGGCGTCACCAATCCAGGCATGCCAGTGTTCAATAGGCAGTTGGCTGGTAATAATCGTGGCT
>JAYTRW010000281.1:0-4426 GCA_043745985.1 Methylotenera sp. | reverse complement strand
ATTTAGCCACGCGTTCTTGTAGTTTTTCACGATCGTAGTCGCTAGAAGCCTCGTCAATTTGTGTTTTGATTTGAGCGATACGTGCTTTGATGTTGCCTTCATTACCAGCGCCATCAATGATGATTGTATTTTCTTTGCCCACTTCAATACGTTTAGCTTGACCTAAATTCTCAAGCGTTACGTTTTCAAGTTTCAAGCCAACTTCTTCAGCAATCACTGTACCACCAGTTAGCATAGCAATATCTTCCAACATGGCTTTACGGCGATCACCGAAACCAGGCGCTTTTACCGCCGTTGTTTTCAAGATGCCGCGGATGTTATTCACTACCAATGTTGCCAATGCTTCGCCGTCAACGTCTTCAGCAATAATCAATAATGGACGACCAGATTTAGCTACTTGCTCTAAAGTTGGCAGTAAATCGCGGATGTTTGAGATTTTTTTGTCGTGTAACAATACGAATGGGTTATCTAACAACGCAATTTGACGTTCTTGGTTGTTAATGAAGTATGGTGACAAGTAGCCACGGTCAAACTGCATACCTTCAACTACGTCTAATTCGCTTTCAAGGCCAGAACCGTCTTCAACAGTAATTACGCCTTCTTTACCTACTTTGTCCATTGCATCAGCAATGATTTTACCGATAGTTTCATCAGAGTTTGCAGAGATAGAACCAACTTGCGCAATTTCTTTGCTTGTTGTACATGGTTTTGATTGAGCTTTAAGGTCTGCAATTGCAGCAGCAACCGCTTTATCAATACCACGTTTTAAATCCATTGGATTCATACCAGCAGCCACAGATTTCATACCTTCACGGATGATGGCTTGTGCTAACACTGTAGCCGTTGTTGTACCGTCACCAGCGATGTCAGAAGTTTTTGAAGCCACTTCTTTTACCATTTGCGCGCCCATGTTTTCGAATTTGTCTTTTAATTCGATTTCCTTAGCGACTGAAACACCATCTTTAGTAATCGTAGGCGCGCCGTATGAGCGCTCTAATACTACGTTACGGCCTTTAGGGCCTAAAGTAACTTTAACTGCGTTAGCTAAAATGTTCACGCCGTTTGTCATTTTTTGGCGAACTTCATCACCAAATCTTACGTCTTTTGCTGCCATGTTAAATCTCCTAAAAATCTATTTAATTGTAGGTTGGGTTAGCACAAAGCGCGTAACCCAACGATTGAGAGTTTGTTGGGTTACAGCCTTTGGCTTAACCCAACCTACAAAAACTTAAGCCTCAACAATCGCCATAATGTCTTCTTCACGCATGACCAATAGCTCTTCGCCATCTACTTTTACAGTTTGGCCTGCATATTTACCGAACAACACTTTATCGCCGACTTTAACGTCTAAAGCGATTACTTTACCGCTGTCATCACGTTTGCCAGAACCAATGGCTTGCACAATACCTTGATCAGGTTTTTCTGTAGCACTATCAGGAATCACAATGCCAGAAGCGGTTGTACGCTCTTCTTCTGAGCGTTTAACAATGACGCGATCGTGTAAAGGACGAATTTTCATAAGGTTCTCCAAAAATTAAATAACTAAAATAAATGTCACAACTGATGCATTAAGTTGTGAATAAAACGAATGTTGGTAACACTAAAATATATTGCACATGGCTTGCATACCATGCAAAGCGAGTGCGATTTTAGCACTCAAACCATGAGAGTGCTAGATGGTGTGTTATTTATTGGGTTGGATTACTATATTTCAAGATTAAATATAGAAAAATTGTGATAAAAACCTTATGCTGTGACCTGTATCTAATATTTAAAGCAGGCAAATGTCACAAAACGAATCCGCGATTGAGCAAATTAACTTAGGTTTTAATGATCAAGAAGATAGGCTCTTACTTAAAGTGGGCCTTGCTGATAAAACCGAAGTAGCAGTTTGGATTACACGCCGCGTGTGTAAGGTGATGTGGAATTTGCTGCATGGCGTGGCGAATAGCACAATGCCAACTGCACCGCAATTTGCACTCCCTGCCATCGCAACACCTGACGCTAAGAAAGTGGCAATCGACAGCTTTTCACGCGAAGCCACTGAGCTGAAAGAAATCGAAAATCTAGACTTTAAATCTGAGTATCTTGTCGATCGTGAGTCTCGCTTCGAAGTCCCCATGTTAGCTGCTCAATGCCTGATTGTTGGCATAGTTAACTTGCCCCCACAATTAGAGCTGCAATGCACAAACGGACAATCCGTTAAAATCGCACTTACTCCTCAAATTGTCCATGCGGTTACCAATATGATGCAATTAGCCACGCGCGAGGCGGGTTGGGATTTATTGATGACTGTCGATAATAGAGAAGTAAGCGTTATTTCACCACACCAAACGTTACATTAGGCGTATTAATCATGCAATATCGTCAATTAGGAAACTCGGATCTCAAAGTCTCTTCAGTCTGTTTGGGTACCATGACTTATGGCGACCAAAACACACAAGCTGAGGCGCACGAGCAGCTGGATTATGCTTTATCGCAGGGCATTAACTTTATAGATACGGCAGAGATGTATCCAGTGCCACCCAAAGCAGAAACCTTTACTCGTACAGAAACCATGATTGGTCATTGGCTTAAAAACCAAGCGCGCGATAAGATTATTCTAGGCAGTAAGGTCGCAGGGCGTAACCGTGGACTTAGCTGGATACGCAATGGCGATGAATCTCTCACCAAAGCGAATATTCGCAGCGCTGTTCACGATTCATTAAAGCGCTTGCAGACTGATTATATAGACCTCTATCAGCTGCATTGGCCAGAACGTAATGTGCCACTATTTGGACAATATCAGTTTGACCCTAAATTAGAGCTGGATGCACAAGGCAATCAAAAAGACTGGGTGAGCATCCATACGCAATTAGAAACGCTAGCAGAGTTAATTGCAGAGGGAAAAGTACGCGCCATTGGGCTTTCAAATGAGCAACCGTGGGGCATCATGGAGTTTCTACGAATCAGCAAAGAATACAGCTTGCCACGCGTAGCTGCTTTGCAGAATAGCTATCATTTAATGAATCGCACGATTGACTTTGGCATTAGCGAAATTTTGTATCGTGAGAATGTTAGTTTACTGGCGTACTCCCCACTGGCTTTTGGGCATTTAACCGGCAAATATATTGACGATCCGCAAGCCAAAGGTCGAGTCACTATGTTTTTGGGCTATGCACAACGTTACAGTAAACCGAATGTTGTTGCCGCCAGTGCTGCCTATGCCAAATTGGCACGTGATAACGGGCTAACACCAACGCAATTAGCCTTAAGTTTTGTCATGCACCGTTGGAGTGTCACAAGTACCATCATTGGCGCGACCAGCATGGCGCAGTTGCAAGAAAATATAGGGGCTTGGGACACGTCACTGTCGCCAGAAGTATTACAAGAAATTGAAAAACTGCATTTAGCGATGACAAATCCAGCCCCATAAATTTGCAGTAAGCTAAATTAGATTTTTAAAGTGTTTGAACAGAAATGAAAGTAATTATGAGTGCTTTACCAGCATGCCCAAAATGTAATTCAGAATACGCCTACGAAGATGGTGACAATTACGTTTGCCCAGAATGTGCGCATGAGTGGCCAAAAAGTGCAGCAGCAGATGGTGCAGAGGAGTCAAAAGTCGTGCGTGATTCTAACGGTAATGTGCTGCAAGATGGCGATACCATTACCGTGATTAAAGACCTGAAAGTAAAAGGTTCATCATTGGTAGTTAAAGTAGGCACCAAAGTCAAAAATATCCGTCTTGTCGATGGCGACCATGATATCGATTGTAAAATTGACGGAATCGGTGCGATGAAATTGAAGTCCGAATTTGTTAAAAAAGCCTAAAGAGCTGGTTTTGCTTGTAAGATCAAGGCATACGCAAAACCCAGTTTTGTAGTGCTGTATTAATCAAGGTATTAACGGAGTTTTTTATTCTCTTAACTATTCAATAATAAATAATGCAACAACTTATTAATCATACGGATCACTTAGATGAACAATGTTAAAAATAAAACTATGCGAGCGTTGTTGTTAGTTTTATGGATGCCTACCATTTTATTTGCGCAAGAAGTCGTGACAGTAGAGCAGGCTTTAATCAAGTGTAAAAAACTTTACCCTAATGATTTTGAGGCAAAAAACGCCTATCTTGCTTTGATTGATAGTATTAATACACCTCAAGAAGTATTAGCAGAAGCTGCTAATACTCAAGCCAATAGCCCTGAGCAAGATAGCTCAATCAAATTAACCCCGTCCATCGCCATTGAGAAATCTAGTCCTAAGTTAAGTTATTTAGAAAGAAAGTGGCGGCTAACATCACAAGGTGACTGGAATGTAAGTGATTTTGAAACCTATAAATCTAAGGTAATTAGGGCGTTACGTAACTATGGTATCTTAGGAGATACGCATGGTTACTACGCTCAACACGGTTTTTAGTTGTTCTGCCAACTTTTTGAATGGC
>JAYTRW010000280.1:0-13398 GCA_043745985.1 Methylotenera sp. | reverse complement strand
ACATTTATCGTATTCCAGGTGAAAAATCTGAGTTCGATCTATTCTCTTACGGAGCGGATGGTCGAGTTGGTGGCAGTAATGAAAATGCAGATATTAGTGATTAAGCTAGGTCATCATCATGCAATATCAATTACGCGTTCTTCGTGAAGGTCATGCCCCCTACCAGTTTGAGCTTGATGCAAGCTCTATTGAAGACGCGCGAATTAAGGCTGAACAACAAGGCCTGATTGTCTTACAGGTTAAGTCATCTGCATCGTCCATTATTCAACAATCGCTCAGTCAGAAAAATATCCAGTTTCCGCTGATTCTGTTTTGCCAAGAGTTTCGCGTGTTGTTCGAGGCTGGTTTATCTGTCATGGATGTGCTGCAAACACTCATCGATAAGGAAAATAACTCAGCGATTAAGCTGGCATTGCAACAGCTACTCATGGCTGTGCAAGAAGGTAAAACCTTATCGCAAGCCATGTCCCTTAATGTGAATGCATTCCCCACCCTGTTTATCGCCACCATTAGCGCAGCTGAAACTACTGGTGATTTACCAGAGGCTTTGCTTCGCTATAGCCAGTATTTAGAAAATATCGATTTACTCAAAAAACGTATTGTCAGCGCCTCGGTTTACCCAGCTATCGTGACGAGTTTCGGCTTGCTTGTATTGGTATTTTTAGTCGTATTTGTCATTCCAAAATTCAGTAAGATTTACGCAACGCAAGTAGCCAACATTTCCACTAGTACCAAATTTCTATTGAAGGTTGGCGAGTTCTCGCAACACTACGGTTATATTATTTTAGGATTATTAATCGCAATGATTGCCGCGCTGATTATCATGATTTCTCGCCCAGAAATACGCGCCAAACTTTACGATGCCTTATGGAAAATTCCACTTTTAGGCAATAAAGTGCGAGTATATCACTTAGCAAGATTTTACCGTACGTTTTCCATGCTGCTCAAAAGTGGCATTCCCGTAATGAATGGCTTAGCTATGGTAGAAAGTTTACTTGGTGCAGGTTTAAAAACCAATTTACAAAAAGCCAAAAAACTCATTACCGAAGGACAACAGTTTTCTCAAGCTTTATCTGAGTCTGAACTCACCACACCAGTAGCCATGCGCTTATTCAATGTAGGCGAAAAAACAGGCACTTTAGATAAAATGATGGAGCGCGCAGCAAGCTTTCATGAAGAAGAAATGATTCGATGGGTAGACCGATTTACCAAAATATTTGAACCCACACTAATGGCATTTATTGGACTCTTAATTGGTGGCATTGTGTTGATGATGTATATGCCCATTTTTGAACTTGCGAGCGGCATCGAATGATCCAAAATACGCACAATTTAAACGAAATTCTGTTGCAAGCCGCTCAGACTGCAAAAGTTAGCGGGCAACGAGCCATTGAAGTGCTGCAAGAAAGCAGCCAGTTATCGCCTGAAGCATTCACGCAACAATTAGCCAATACACTGGCTTACCCCTATCTCACGCTGACACAAATGCTAGCGCTAGATCCGGCTTTTGACCGCATTTCATTTTCAGAATCTTTACAGAATGAGTGTGTATTACTACATAACGCCTCGTTAGATGACAACAATGCTAACACTTTTGTCTTTGCTGACATTTATAACCAACGCTTGCTATCTTGGGCAGCAGAACGGATTGGCGGTACGTTTAACACCTACCTAGCACATCATGCAGATATTGCGGCTTACCTTGCTAAACAAGAAGAAGATACACGCACGGTACAAACCGCGATAGGTCATGTTGCCCATACAAAAAATGAAGCCGACACCACCGAGGAGCTGTCGCTCAATATGATTGAAGGTGACGCCAGCCCCGTCATCAAGTTAGTACGTTCCACTCTTTACGATGCCTTAAAAGCAGAAGCCAGTGATATTCACTTAGAAACAGCGCCAGCTGGCTTAGTGATTAAATACCGATTAGACGGCGTATTAAGCCAAGTCGGCGCAATCAGCGACACTAAACTAGCAGAACAAATTATTTCGCGCATCAAAGTCATTTCGGAGCTAGACATTACCGAGCAGCGCGTACCGCAAGATGGCCGCTTTCGCTCAATATATCGTGGTCGTGATGTCGATTTCAGGGTGTCAGTCATGCCCAGTATTCACGGTGAAGATGTCGTTATTCGCGTGCTAGACAAACAAACTTTGGCTGACCAAGCCAGTGGCCTACGTCTTGACGTGCTAGGTTTTGATGCCGCTAGCATGCAAACCATGCGCGAGCAATTCACCCTGCCCTATGGCATGGTGTTGGTCACAGGTCCGACTGGCAGTGGAAAAACCACCACGCTGTACGCCGCCATTAGTGAAATAAACCATGGTGATGACAAAATCGTGACCATTGAAGACCCTGTTGAGTATCAACTGGTAGGCGTTTTGCAGATTCCTGTGAATGAGAAAAAAGGCCTGACTTTTGCACGTGGCTTGCGCTCCATTTTACGGCACGACCCTGACCGCATTATGGTAGGAGAGATTCGCGATGCTGAAACTGCACAAATCGCCGTGCAATCTGCTCTCACTGGGCATTTAGTATTTACCACCGTGCATGCCAATAATGCTTTTGACGTGATCGGTCGTTTTTTAAATATGGGAGTTGACCCATATAGCTTCGTTTCTGCACTCAATATTGTTGTTGCACAACGCCTGTTGCGCTCAGTTTGCCAACATTGTGCAGAACCCATCAGCCCAGAAACCGCAACACTGCCAGTAAAAATGCAACACTTGAGCATTCCAGCCAACGCGACCCTAAAACGAGGCAAAGGTTGCGGCGCCTGTCGCGGTACAGGCTATAAAGGCCGTCGTGCTATAGCCGAGATTTTACTATTAGATGATGAACTAAGAGAACTGATTGCAAATCGCGCTTCCATCAGACAGATTAAAGAGCTGGCTGTGACAAAGGGTACGCGTTTTTTGCACCATGCCGCCTTAGAAATGGCTTACCGAGGCGAGACTACGTTAGAGGAGGTGCTGCGTGTTGCTCCCATGGTCTAAGCAAAGTACGCTAGCGATTAGCAATCATGGCATTGCTTTTAAGCATGCCGATGGTCAATCTCAGCTGTTCACAGACAGTCAATTCACTTTGGCAAATATTGCACCACTTAATACCGATCAGCTGACAGAAATACTCAACGCTCATGCATCATCACTCAAGCACCAGCAAGTGCAGGTGCGGCTTTCAAATACATTGATTCGTTACTTGGTATTACCTTGGCAAAACGAGGTGTTTGCTAAAAAGGATTGGCAGTCGATTGCGCAACATGAATTTCGCAAACAATATGGGGCAGCGGCTGATACATGGAGAATCTCTGTCAGTTTTGGCAATTATGGGCAAACAACCATCGCCGCAGCAATGGATGAAAGTCTTTTCGCACAACTTGAAGTAAGTGCAAAAGCACTTAACTTCACAATCACTTCCATTCAACCATTGTTGATGACTTTACTCAATACCACAGCAGATCCGCAACGTGATTGGGCACTCATTGCCGAACCTGAACGCATTATGCTATGCCGCGCCTACAACTCAGAATGGCAGCAAATAGCAATAGATTCCCCGCCCACAGGGCTTGAATATCAGCATGCAGAGCAGCTGATTAACCGCAATTTATTACAAGTAGTAACGAACGAGCAGCCGCGCAAAGTGAATAGCTACGTTTCCGCAGCCCTTCACAAAGTCTGGGAACATACCGCTAGCCAGTTACAAAAGACTATGCTTAGAAGCAATTCAACGCAAGTTCACGCCTTATGGATAGCGGAGTTGCCATTGAATAAAAAATCGCCAAAAATAAACTTGGATTTCACTGAAAACACACCGCTAAACAATAGCTCATGGACTTGGGGAGTACTCGCCATTGCTTTGCTGGCATTGGCTTTGTTATATACGCAATATCAAGTTACTAGTAAAAAAATAAACGAACAAATCGAGCTGACAGAAAACAAAACTCAATCCGAGGGCAAAGCCAAACCTTACTTGGCCGCAGCTCCGGCCATGCAAGATAAATTCAAGCTTGCTCAGCAAACACAGCAGCAACTTGATTTACCGTGGATGCAAATGTTAAAAGCACTAGAAACTGTAAAAATTGCGAATCCTAACATTGCCATTTTAAGTATTAGTCCTAACAAAAATCGCGCAGAAATTAAGCTCACAGGTCAGACCTCAGACTTTTCTGACCTCACGAATTTCTTAGATGCCCTGCGCACCAATAGCAGCTTCAGTGATGCGGTATTAGTTAGTCAGCATTTAGAAGATGACCAAGCCAAACTGTTGTATGTGTTTGAGGTTAATTTAGGGTGGCGCGTATGAATGCTGCAGCACTCATCTCCCAAACAAAATGGCGACTATTCAGAGCGTTCGAATCATTAAGCTTGTTGAGCAAAGTGGGTTTATTTTTCATACTCATCACTTTACTGGCTTACTTTTTCACTTATCTACCACTCACTCACAAGCTAGCCATTTTGCAGCAAGATGCAACTGAACAGCTTCGCCCTTCTGCGCCTAAAGCAGCTCCAGACGCAGAAGTGAATGACTACATCAATACTTTTCCCAGTTTAACTACGCGCGCGAGCAAACTTAATGAGTTAGTCGCCATTGCAAAGCAACAGCAATTACTGTTAAATGAAGTCACTTACAAAACAGAAAGTAATGTTCAGCAGCCGTTAAACCGCTATGAAGTTGATCTTAGCGTGCTAGCCTCGTATGCTGAAATTCATATTTTTTTAAGTACGGTGCTTAAGAAAATGCCTTTTGTCGCAATTGAATCACTTAATCTAAGTCGCACCAGTGCCCTAGAAGAAGCCGTAGAAGCGCGCATTCAGTTAACGTTCTATTTTAAGCGAACATAAACCATGTTAACGAAACGGCATCTAATTTTCACTTCAGCTTTACTTGTAACGCTGTGGCTCACATGGCAAAGCCGTAAACATGAACAATCGATAGAAATATCACAACCAACACGCGTGTTAAACACTACACAAACAGATACTCAAAAAATTGTAAGCAATGATACTCAGCTCGTATTAAAAACTAGAAACTTACCTGACAGCACTGAAAATCTTTTCTCCACACCAGTAAAAATATTACCTCAAACCAGTAATACTGTATTTAAAGCGCCTAAACCAGTCGCACCAGCGCTACCCTTTAAGTATTTAGGTCGCATGTTTGTTGGCACTGACAGTGGCGTAATGCTGAATGTTCAAGGTGAAGTGACACCGATTCAGCAAGGTGACGTATTGCTAGGGCAATACAGAGTGCAAGCCATACAAGAAAACGCAGGTGCGCTAGAAATTCAGTTTTTATATTTACCACTGAATCAAATACAAATCTTAAGCGCACAAACAGGAAGCTAGGAAAGTCGAAGATGGGGAATTTAGGATGGAGAATATAGCCATGAAAAATACAAAATTAAAAAATATAGGCTTATACCTACTTGTTTTGCAGTTCACCGCCTGCCAAACACCCGTGCCAAAACTTATGCCAGACGCACATGTAGATAGTCGCTTACAAAGCCCTACTCATGCGGCTCAAGTGCCAGAAAAATTAGCGAATATTGCCGATCGTGAACAAAAAATCAATGCCTTCCTAGCAGATGAAAATGAGGCTTGGCGACGTGATGACTACGAGGCATTGGCGAGAATTTATGAATCATTAGCACAATATGACCCTGGAAATTTGCGTGCTATACAAGGTTTCACCATGATAGAAACCGCTAAAAAGCATGATGCTATCATTGCTGAAGCGGTTAACTTAATGAACAAAAATGAGGCTAGTGATGAACTAGCACTGGCTAAATTACGGCAAGTACTGCTAGAAAATCCGCAGCACAAAAAAGCTTTGCCGCTTTATAACACTTTACTTGCCAAGCAGGCTGAAGCTAATAAAGCTAAAACAAGCAAAAAATTAAGCTTTAACCAGCCAATTACGATGGAATTTAGAGATGTAAATCTTAAAATGATTTTTGAATCACTTTCCAAGACCACTAAAATCAACTTCATACTCGATAAGGATGTGCCCAGCGACCAAAATGCCACTATTTTCTTGAAAGCTGTACCTTTTGGCGATGCACTAGATTTGTTGCTAGAAACTAATCAGCTAGAGAAAAAAGTATTAAGTGAGAACTCCGTTATCATTTACGTGAACGACATATTGCACCAACGCGATTACAAAGATTTAAGCGTACGCAGCTTCACTTTAGATTATGCCGACGCCAAACAAATGAGTACCATTTTGCGCACCATGCTCAATATGCGCAACATGGAAATTGACCCTAGACTGAATACCTTGTTAATCAAAGATTCCCCTGAGATTTTAGCGCTCGCTGAGAAGATTATTTACGCACAAGATAAACCAGACCCTGAAGTCATGCTTGAGCTGCAAGTCATGGAAGTTAAACGTAGTTACTTACAAAATCTAGGCGTTAATCCAATTACTGGCATCAGCGTACCAGTGCCATCTTCTGGCATATTAACTGTTAAAGATTTACGTGTATCGGGTAATTCTTTAGTGGTGAATGGCATACCTGGTTTAGTATTTGACGCCACTAGTGGCGACGTTAATTTACTGGCAAACCCAAGAATTAGAGTTAAAAATAAAGAAACTGCAAGAATACATATAGGTGAAAAAGTGCCCGTTTTCACAGCTAACGTGGCATCTACGGGCGTAACATCACAAACCGTACAATATATTGATGCTGGCTTAAAACTGGAAGTTGAACCAACCATTAGTGCTGCAGATGATGTCACTATTAAAATCAACCTCAATGTTGGCTCAATTGGCGATAAAGTTGTCGCCTCCTCTGGTACTAGCCAAAGCATTGCTTTTAGAGTGGGTACTCGGTTAGCAACTACCCAGTTGCGTCTTCACGACGGTGAAACACAAATTTTAGCGGGCTTAATCGATGACCAAGATCGCAAAAACGTGAATGGCATACCAGGTTTATCTAAGATCCCATTACTAGGAAAATTATTTTCAAACCAAACTGACGACAAAGTTAAAACGGAAATTGTCTTATCAATCACGCCACATATCATTCGTCAACGCACACGGCAACAAGCGCACGAAGCGGATATTTGGACTGGCTCAGAAGGTCAAGTAGGCCGTCATTCGCCATCGCCAGCTTTTGCTGATGGCGTAGCACCATTTATGGTACCAAAACCAGCACCAGCGGCGGCTCCTGCGAGTCGTGATGATACACCTAAGAATATCAACCTAGCTTTGCCGCCAGGATTCTCACTTGGTGGTGGGTTGAACGATGACCAAAAATCTGCCCCCATCACTAAGCCCACGGAATAAGCTTGAAATGACTAATGTGACTAGAGAAACAGCTGAATTTAGAAAAGCATACGGCTTCTCTTATGTTGAGCTGGTTTTTGTAATTGCGATACTTGCTTTGCTGGCAGCTGTAGCAACGCCCTATCTTGAAAAAAATATTCAACGGAAGAAGGAGCTAGAGCTAAAACAGAATTTACGTGAAATACGCATTGCAATAGATGAATATAAGACTGCATCAGACCAAGGTAAGGTGAAAAAATCGATAGGTGACAGTGGCTACCCGCATCATTTAGAAGATCTAGTGATAGGTGTGGAAGATATTACCGACCCACAAAAGAAGAAGTTACGTTTTTTAAGAAGGCTGCCAGCTGACCCAATGTATCCAAAAAATCAGCATCTGCCCTCCAATGATGAAATTTTCCCCGCAGACACTTGGGGTAAGCGCAGTTACGCCAGCGATGCTGAAAACCCACGCGAAGGAGATGATGTTTACGACATTTACTCACTAAGCAGAGATGTCGGCTTGAATGGAGTCGCTTATGCACAGTGGTAAACCATTCTTCAAAAGTAATGCCAAGGGTTTCACTTTCATCGAGTTGATGGTGGTGATGGCAATAATTGCCAGCATTATCTCAATTGCCATGCCGCGTTATTTTGATGGTTTAGAACGTAGCAAAGAAACCGCATTAAAACAAAATCTAAAAGAAATGCGTGAGGCGATAGATCACTATCATTCAGATAAAGGTGACTATCCCGCTAACTTACAAACACTAGTATCAGAACGTTATTTGCGATTTATTCCAGTTGACCCCATTACCGAAACGAGTGATACCTGGCAAGTAACTTCGCCACCCGAAAATAGCAACCGAGTATATGATATTGCAAGCGGTGCAAATAAAAATGCGCGCAATGGCGAGGCTTACAACACATGGTAAACACTATTCATCATGACGGATTTGCTTATATAGGCGTACTTTTTTTAGTGGCCGCCATCTCAGTGAGCATGGCAGTAGTCGCGCAAAATGAAGATACTCAAATTAAAAGAGAGAAAGAACAAGACTGGCTATTTATTGGCAATCAATACCAGCGCGCCATAGAAAGCTATTACCAGCAATCACCCAACGGCATTAAGACACTACCGACTAAACTAGAAGAGTTGTTATTAGACAGCCGTTTTATTTCGCCAGTACGGCATTTGCGAAAACTATATGGTGATCCTTTAAACCATCAACAAAACTGGAGCTTAATCAAAAATACAGATGCCCAAATTATTGGCGTTTATAGTCAATCCCAAGAAGCATTATTATCAAAAAAGAATATTCCAGCTCTAGTAGAAAATCTTGATCCAGAAAGTCTTCATCTAAAAAACGATGACGCTGCAAACCCAAGATACGTAGATATTCAATTTGTGTTTCAGCCTAAGCAAGTGAGTGATAACAGCAATACAGAAGCAGTATCCGATAATAATAATGAAAATCTAAAAGCTAATGACATGGAGTAACTAATATGATACTCGATAATCAGTCAGTCGTAGTCTTAGAAAAAAGTTGGCATAGCAAAATTTTAGAACAAGGGTTTGATCAGCTTGGGCAAGCCGTGATTATTGTTTCTAGCCGCAGTGAAGTGTTGTTTGCTTCCAAGTCAGCTGAAATGCTATTAGAAAACAATAACGGATTAAGTGTGGTTGATAACAGTTTGTTAGCCGATTTAATACCAGATAATTTAAGGTTGCAAAAAGCCATTCAAACTGCAATTGATGCACAACTTACCCAAGATACTTCAGTTGGCCTTTACATACACCGCAATCAACAGCCTAAACCTTATTACTTATCCATAAGTCGATTAAAGAAACAATTAGATGAAAGGCGCGAAGGCCATAGCGCCTTGATTGTCATTAAAGATTTAGAGCTTAACTATGAACGTTGGGCGGAACGCTTAAAAAAAGGCTTCAGTATGTCGCCTAGAGAAATTCAATGTGTAGTACTCCTCACTGAACGCAGAAGCGTGCAAGAAGTAGCCGAAGTCATGGAAATTTGTACTGAAACTGTTAGGCAGTATTTAAAAAGCGTATTCAAGAAAATGGATGTGCGCAAACTACATGAGTTAGTCAGCTTGGCTTTGGAATATCGTAGAAATAGGTAGCTGTTTAAAAGCTATTATCCCACCTACTAACCCACCACACCCGCTAATACTACTCAAAGGCATTAACTTAGCACTGTAATTTAACTTGAGTTACCGTAAGTTAAACTTATAAGACTACTACGAGCTTACAGGCAAATTTTATGGCCTATAAAGTAAAGAATCCGTTCATAATGAGCTGATTGCCATCCTTTGCTTTATTTTGACCCATCGCATTCCCACATGAAACTTTACGAACAACTTGCTAATTCCATTGCCCTATCAATTCAGGAGGGAGTACTTTGTAAAGGCGACAAACTACCTTCGGTTCGACAAGCAATTTCAAGTCGGAATATTAGTCCATCTACAGTGTTTCAGGCCTACTACCTTCTAGAAGCAAGAGGCCTAATTAGCGCCTGTGAGCGGTCAGGATATTTTGTCACAGGTGGTGCTGGTGGAATTCCCGCATCACCCGAACCAGTCATGGTTAAACATGAAGAACTGACTAACGTTGATGTAAGTGAACTTGTATTTGAAGTGCTGGAGTCAACAAGAATGAAAAAAGTAGTTCCGCTTGGTTCAGCCTTCCCAAGCCCATTATTGTTTCCTTTAAGTAATCTAGCGCGAACCATGGCTTCGAGTATACAAATAATGGATCCTTGGCGTAGCGTAGATAATTTAAGCCCTGGCGACGCTGATCTGAGACGTCAGATTGCCTTACGCTATATGATTGATGGCTTGCATGTGCCATCTGATGAGCTTGTGATTACCAACGGCGCACTTGAAGCGTTAAATCTTTGCCTGATGGCGGTGACGCGGCCAGGTGACACGGTACTGTGATTTAATCCCCTACTTTCTATGCGGCCTTACAATCCATTGAGCGCATTGGACTGAAAGCTGTAGAGGTACCTAGCCATCCAAAAGATGGGATAGATTTGAATGCTATGGAATGGGCATTAGTGCGTCACAAACCTAAAGCATGCTGGCTGATGACAAACTTTCAAAATCCATTGGGCAGCCTACTAAGCAACGAGAAAAAGAAAGCCCTCGTCGAATTGTTAACGCAGCATCAAGTGCCGCTGATTGAAGACGACGTGTATGGTGAGTTGTATTTCGGAGATAAACGCCCCATGCCTGCAAAGGCATTTGATACGGATGGCATAGTGATGCACTGCTCTTCATTTTCAAAGTGTCTGGCACCGGGCTATCACGTTGGTTGGGTGGCGCCTTGAAGATACTCTAAAATAATTGAACGTCTAAAACTAACCACAACACTGTCTGCATCAGCACCCGCACAGCTTGCCTTAGCAAAGTACCTGCAAAAAGGTGGCTATGATAAGCACTTGCGTAATCTACGTCATACACTTCTAGTGAACCAAATTAAGTTTATTGATGCGATTCAGAGATACTTTCCTGAAGGAACGCGTTTAACCAAGCCGCAAGGTGGTTACTTTTTATGGGTAAAATTGCCTGATGGTGTAAATGCACTGGATGTTCATCGTAACGCACTCGCAAATGGCATTAGCATCGCCCCTGGCCCAATCCTTTCAGCTCAAAGAGGATTTACTGATTACATTAGATTGAATTATGGGCATATTTGGGATGAAAACATCGAGTCTTCCTTAGAGAAACTTGGTAGAATAGTTATAGCTTTAATGCCATAAAGCTATTATAGAGTAACTCTATGTCAGCTTCTTTATAAGCACTCAAAGCATGTGTGACATCAACTGATATGCTTCTTATTTAGCTATCTGCTTCTGTTTTAATTCACTGCAATACATTATTCTGTGCTGTCACTAAACTTGCTAAATATAAAACTTGTCGAATACTGAAAGTGCACGGTTTTATTGCGGTAATTTTTTATTGCAATCGCTTAAGTTAGCCATTAAATACCCCAAATTGAAATAGTTTATTGCCTGTGAGATATAAAAATGACTGTTAGTCAAAAAGCACCAAAAAAAGTAATCCCTATCATGGCTGATACCTCCATGTTTGCCCTGCAAAATAAAATCTACCCAAGAGCGACTTCTGGATACTTTACCAATTGGCGATGGATTATGGTGTGGATTACCCAGTTAATATTTTATGGCACGCCATGGATTTCATTTGAGCATAGACAAGCCGTTTTGTTAGATATTGATACCCATAAATTCTATATTTTCAACTTAATACTTTACCCGCAAGATTTAATTTACCTTGCCGTCATCTTAATCATCTCCGCATTAGCACTCTTTCTATTTACGACGGTAGCAGGACGGCTTTGGTGTGGATTTTCGTGTCCGCAATCAGTTTACACCAAGATATTTCTGTGGATTGAGTACAAGATTGAGGGAGATCGCGCCACGCGCATCAAGCTAGACAGCAAAAAGGTCAGCATAAAAACCCACTATAAAAAATGGCTTAAGCATGTCGTATGGATTAGTTTTTCTATTTGGACGGGGTTTACTTTTTTAGGCTATTTCACGCCAATTCATCATCTGTTTGATGGAATATTTAACTTCAGTTTAGGTCCTTGGGAAACCTTCTGGATTTGTTTCTACGGATTAGCCACTTATGGCAACGCAGGTTTCTTGCGCGAACAAGTTTGTTTGCATATGTGCCCTTATGCGCGTTTTCAAGGGGTGATGTTTGATAAAGATACCTTAATCGTCACCTACGATGAAAAGCTTGGTGAACCGCGCAGTGGTCGTTCACGCAACGTAGATGCAAAAGAAAAAGGTTTAGGAGACTGCATAGATTGTAGCTTTTGTGTGCAAGTTTGTCCCGTGGGGATTGATATACGCGATGGCTTGCAATATGAATGTATAAGCTGTGGATTGTGTATTGATGCCTGCGATAGCGTGATGGACAAAATGGATTATCCGCGTGGTTTAATTAAATTCTCAACACTAAATAGCGCGGGTTTAAGTGAAGTAACGCTAAGCGAGGCGACGCTAAGCAACACACCTGAAGCTAGTGTAACGCATGAGGTTGCGCATAAAATTTTACGTCCTAGAGTCTTAATATATGGCGGCATACTGTTGTTGCTCTGCGTAGGCTTTGTAGTGTCACTCAGTTTACGTAACTCATTTATGGTCGATGTAATTCGAGATCGTGGTGTGATGTCACGCATCACTTCAGATGGTGCCATTGAAAACGTTTACCGCTTACAAATCACCAACGCTACCGAAGATACTCAAACCTACCGCGTTTCGGTCGAGGGTTTAGTTGGTTTATCTATCTCTTCGAGCAGTGCTTTTATGGTGAATCCAGCGAGTGAGCGCATGGTGCCAATCAGCTTGCAAATACCTGATGGCTTTATCGGTAGCGGCTCACATAAAATCATGTTTAAAATTGAGGCGCTTGGTCGAGACGAACAAATCTCAGAAAAATCAACATTTCTAATGCCGCGCTAGCATGGTAAGCTTTTAAATAACTTTCGCACTGGGTGTATTAAGTGTGGTTGCAATGCGGTTTAAGGCCTCTGCAATCACACTGCGTGGTGATGCAATGTTAAGTCGCATAAAGCCACTACCGCCCATGCCAAAAGTCTTACCTGCATTCAGCCCGACTTTGGCTTCTTGAACAAAGAATGCCTCGAGTTGCGCATCTGTCATTTCCAACCCTCTGCAATCTAACCACAGCAAATAAGTACCCTGCGGCTGAATTAGACAAATGGCTGGGATATTTTTTTCAAGATAATCACGTACAAAATCACGATTATCACGCAGATAAATTAACAGCGCATCAAGCCAAGACTCACCACCACGATAAGCCGCTTCAAACGCAGCAATGCTAAATGGGTTGGTATTACTCAAATGCAGGCTATCAAACACCTTTTTTAAAGCAACTCGCTGTGCAGAGTTTGGCACAATCAATGCAGATAAACCAAGGCCTGGAATGTTAAATGTTTTGCTAGGTGCCACGGCAGTGATGATTTTATCGCTGCCATTAGCTAGCGTTGCCAAGGTGGTGTGCGGCTCATTGGGATAAGTTAAATCAGCATGAATCTCATCAGATAAAATCGT
>JAYTRW010000279.1:0-4455 GCA_043745985.1 Methylotenera sp. | reverse complement strand
GCTGAATTTATCGTCGCAAAGCCGCTGTATTTTTTCTAGAATTGGCGCTAACGAGGTTAGCGTCTCGCTGCTTTTAGCGAGTGTATCTAAAGTTTTATACGCTTGAATTTTGCCTTCATTATAATGATTAAGAAACGTGGCATTATTTGTGAGTAAATAGCCGCGCTGGCTGGTTTCAGCATCTAATACTGCATTTCTTAGCGTAATAATGTTAAAGCGTTGCGCGTCGATAAAGTCTTTATTTTTTTCGATCTTATTCAAGTTATACATCGTGTAAAAAAGACTCAGCATGACCACGCTAATTAATAGCGACGCCGCAAGAAGCGGGTAGATAATCTCTTTCTTATAGTTCACTATGTGTAACTTAGGGTTAGCATTGTAGTAATTTTAATTATAATAGTGCTTAGCTAAATGTAATTTCCCATATACCAACAATTTTACCTATCAATTCAAAAGATTAAGCACAATATGAATATATACGCCATGGCAAAACCTTTGTTGTTTTGCTTAGATGCCGAGGTCGCGCATGATCTTACTATTAAGAGCCTAAAGCTAGCGGCTAAGTTGCATGTGACGCAATACTTTAATCATGCGCCTATTTGTCAGCCAAGAACAGTCATGGGGATTACATTCCCTAACCCCGTTGGCTTGGCTGCGGGGTTAGATAAAAATGGCGCGGTGATTGATGGTATGGCGACGTTGGGTTTTGGTTTTATTGAAGTGGGGACTGTAACACCACGCCCGCAACCTGGTAACCCTAAGCCACGTTTGTTCCGGGTAAAAGAAGCGCAAGGTATAGTGAACCGCTTTGGGTTTAATAACTTGGGTGTGGATAATTTAATTGAGAACATGGAAGCGGCTCAATACAAAGGCGTGCTAGGTATTAATATTGGCAAAAATTTTGATACGCCTATGGAAAACGCAGTGGATGATTATTTAATTGGCATGCAAAAGGTCTATGCTTATGCCAGCTATATTACGGTGAATATTTCATCGCCCAACACTAAAAATCTACGTGCGCTGCAAGAAAAAGAGGCTTTATCTCACTTGCTAGCTACGCTCAAACTAGAGCAAACCAATCTTGCCAATCAACATGGCAAGTATGTGCCTATCACCTTAAAAATTGCGCCTGACCTAGCGCTTGAGCAAGTGAATGAAATCGCTGATTTGTTGATGCAACATAACATCGACGGTGTGATTGCCACGAATACAACTTTATCTCGCGAAATGGTGAGTGGTATGGAGCATGCTGACGAAACAGGCGGCTTATCTGGTGCGCCTGTACGTGAGAGATCCACTTTGGTGATTCAGCAATTATCGCAGCGTTTACAGGGCGCTTTGCCGATTATTGGGGTAGGTGGCATTTTGAGTGGTGCAGATGCCGTTGAGAAAATCGCAGCAGGGGCAGACCTTGTGCAAGTGTATAGTGGGCTGATATATAAAGGGCCTAAGCTAGTGCACGATATTTGTAAAACACTTGGTTAATTTATTGGATAGTTTAAAAGTGTGATGGCTTTACCCATATTATATTCATACCGTCGTTGCCCTTACGCCATGCGTGCGCGTATGGCACTTAGACTTGCTGAAATTAATGTTGAGATTCGTGAAATTTCATTGCGCGATAAACCTGCACACATGTTGCAAGTTTCGCCTAAAGCCACAGTGCCTGTGTTAGTGCTGCAAGATAGCACAGTGATTGAACAGAGCTTGGATATTATGCATTGGGCATTGCAACAGCATGCGCTAGGGGATATTGCTCATGCAGGTGCTGAAGCACTTATTTTGGAGAATGATACGGCGTTTAAACAGGCTTTAGATGCTTACAAATATCCTGAGCGTTACCCGAGTAAAACGCAAATACAGCATCGTGCTGATGGTGAAGTATTTTTGCAGAAGCTCGAAAATTTGCTACTTGAGCATCCTTATTTATTCAGCGCCACACCTAGCTTGGCTGATATTGCCATTTTCCCCTTTGTGCGGCAGTTTGCTGCGGTAGATGCAGTTTGGTTTGAAGCTGCGCCTTATCCAAAATTGCAGGTTTGGCTAAACAAACTGGTTGAATCTGAATTATTTATCAGCGTGATGGAAAAACAGCCAACTTATGTTGAATAAGCTGGCTGTTGTTTGTACTGCTATCAATAATGCCTAGTTAAACTTCTGCTAATGCACTTTCTGAAGGTGCTTTATCATCGGCAAAGATTAATTTCACTTCATCTTTGCTGTCAATATCCACATGTACGCTGCCGCCGTTTGCTAGTTTGCCAAACAGTAACTCATCAGCAAGCGCCTTGCGAATCGTATCTTGAATCAATCTAGCCATTGGCCTTGCACCCATTAATGGATCAAAACCTTTTTTGCTTAAGTAAACTTTCAATGCATCACTAAAAGTCACTTCCACTTTTTTGTCATGCAATTGATCTTCTAATTGGATCAAGAATTTATCAACGACGCGAATGATAATGTCTTGCGACAGTGAGGCGAATGACACGGTTGCATCCAAACGGTTACGGAACTCAGGTGAGAATAAGCGTTTAATATCAGCTTGCTCATCGCCAGCTTGTTTCGCATTGGTAAAGCCAATATTAGCTTTAGATAAATTCTCCGCACCAGCATTAGTGGTCATGATAATCGTTACGTTTCTAAAGTCCGCTTTGCGGCCGTTATTGTCTGTGAGCGTGCCGTGATCCATTACTTGCAAAAGAATGTTGAAAATATCAGGATGTGCTTTTTCAATCTCATCAAGCAACAATACGCAATACGGATGCTTAGTAATTGCCTCGGTCATTAGGCCGCCTTGTTCAAAGCCCACATAGCCTGGAGGCGCACCAATCAAGCGGCTTACCGCATGGCGCTCCATGTATTCACTCATGTCGAAGCGAATCAACTCAATGCCCATGATGTAAGCCAGTTGTTTAGCCACTTCCGTTTTACCTACACCAGTCGGGCCGCTGAACAAGAAGCTACCAACTGGTTTATTATTACCACCTAGGCCGCTACGTGCCATTTTAACGGCAGAGGTGAGTGCTTCGATGGCGTTATCTTGGCCAAATACCACGGCTTTTAAATCACGCTCTAGTGTTTTAAGCGCGCTTCTGTCATCCGCAGAAATATTTTTAGGCGGAATGCGTGCGATTTTGGCAACAATGTCTTCAATCTCTTTATTACCAATCACTTTTTTCTGTTTAGATTTTGGCAAGATACGTTGCGCAGCCCCAGCTTCATCAATCACGTCAATTGCTTTATCTGGCAAATGACGGTCGTTGATGTATTTAGCTGAAAGTTCGGCTGCCGTTGTTAATGCAGACGCGGAGTATTTCACGCCGTGATGCTCTTCAAATCTTGATTTCAAACCCTTTAGAATCTCAATAGTTTCAGCCACGCTAGGCTCAGTCACATCCACTTTTTGGAAGCGACGTGATAGCGCATGATCTTTTTCAAAAATACCGCGATATTCTTGGTAAGTTGTTGCGCCTATGCATTTGAGCGTACCGTTTGATAATGCTGGTTTTAGCAAGTTGCTTGCATCCAAGGTACCGCCACTGGCTGAGCCTGCGCCTATCAAAGTATGAATCTCATCAATAAACAAAATCGCGTCTGGGTTTTCAGCAAGCTGTTTCATGACTGCTTTTAAGCGTTGCTCAAAGTCGCCGCGGTATTTGGTACCAGCCAGCAATGCGCCCATATCAAGAGAGTAAACGATGGCATTGGACAATACTTCAGGAATATCTTTTTCTACAATACGACGCGCTAAGCCTTCAGCAATTGCAGTCTTACCTACGCCAGCTTCACCTACTAATAACGGGTTATTTTTGCGGCGACGGCATAGTGTTTGCACCACGCGCTCAAGTTCTGGTCCACGGCCAATAAGCGGATCAATTTTGCCTGCTGCCACTTGTGCGTTTAAGTTGAGTGTGTAGTTTTCAAGTGCTCCAGCGGGTGAAGCCTCAACATCCGCTTCTGTATCGGCGCCCTCAGGTTTTGCAGTTTCGCCAATTTTAGATACACCATGTGAAATGAAATTCACTACGTCTAGGCGCGTTACGCCTTGTTGATGCAAGAAAAATACCGCATGAGAATCTTTTTCACCAAAGATCGCGACCAGCACGTTAGCACCAGTGACTTCTTTTTTACCAGAGGACTGTACGTGTAACATTGCACGTTGAATCACGCGTTGAAAGCCTAGAGTAGGTTGCGTATCAACATCCTCTTGACCACCCACTGTTGGCGTGTGCTCTTCAATGTACTGGTTTAGCTCGGTGCGTAGCACTTCTAATTTCGCACCGCATGCCCGCATCACTTCGGCTGCGGTTGGGTTGTCTATCATGGCAAGTAGCAAATGCTCAACCGTAATGAGCTCATGACGCTTTTGTCTAGCGTCCATAAATGCCATGTGAAGGCTAACTTCTAACTCTTGAGCAATCATTTCATAACCCTCTAAATTTAAATTCCATATTT
>JAYTRW010000278.1:0-1325 GCA_043745985.1 Methylotenera sp. | reverse complement strand
ACGGCATTTTGCAGGAAACTGCTATTTTCATAAATGAATTAAAAATGACTACACAAAATTATTTATACCCCGCTGACACTCAGTCATCGACTAAAACTCTAAGATGTCTTTAAGTTGTCTTTTTCATGCTGCAATTATTTGTTAATAACAACATGCTACTGAATATTTCCCAGCAAAAGACATGATGGGTTACATTTTTAAGCCTGCTCTGGGTTAAAAGTAGTTGGTGGTTCAGACCCATTGATGCCTTCCACTTCAGATAAATAGTGTGAGCTCTCACATAATATGGACATTTTGAAATGTCCATATTATTTCAAATTATTGATTTATCTTCCGATAACCTGTGACCGTCATTAACCACTGTACCACCCATGGAAAAAAGAAGTGTTGCAGATAAATCGTTTTCATCATAAAGGGAATCACAATCAGGCGCTTGTTGCGCTGTATCCCTTTTGCCACTGCCACAGCTACTTGTTCAGGTGTTAAATTAGGAATCATTTTTGCAATCTTCGGTACCCGCTCTAGGCTACCTGGATTGTGCTCCCAATAAGGCGATTCAACTACGCCACTTTCGTATAGGGTTACCCCTATTTTGGTGTGATACAAATCTGCACGTAGCGCCTCGGTAAATCCGCGCATTGCCCAGCGTGCGGCCAAATAAGCCGTGGCACCTGGCCATACAAAGCGCGACCCCACAGAACTCACATTCACGATATGCCCTGTATTACGTTTCAGCATCTCTGGTATAAAAGCGCGTGTGACATTGAAAGCTGCAAAATAAGGCATCTCCATCATTTGCCAAGCTTCTTCGGGGCTGGTGTCTTGTATAGATTTCCAGCAACCACTTCCAGCATTGTTCACTAAAATATCAGGGGTACCAACTTCTGTTTGAATGCGCTGCGCAACTGCCTTGACTGCATCCATATCCCCTAAATCCACACTATAAAAGCGTGCTTGGCCTCCTGCTGCCTTGACTTCCGTCTCCACTTGTTTCAGCCTAGCTTCGTTGCGTGCAAGCAACAACACTTGTGCACCTTGCTTTGCTAGCTCCTTAGCAATTGCAGCTCCCATGCCGCTTGATGCGCCTGTTATTAGGGCGGTTTTACCAGAGATTTCCATAACGTTCTCCTATGCTTAGCGAATATGATATTGCATATGCTCACTTGTCGGCAAATCCAATATACAAGACTATTTAAATTCAATGTGAAACAGCCTTATTTCGCAATGCCTTATGATGATGTGTTAATAATATATTATTTATCTAGTGAGTAATTACCTTTCCAATCAACAATATAGGAATCTGTAGCTGTAAAATGACCACTATA
>JAYTRW010000277.1:0-1325 GCA_043745985.1 Methylotenera sp. | reverse complement strand
GCCAAATTTAGAAAGCAGAGTTAAAGCTGCTTTTTCTTAGAATATAAAGCGTGTAGATTTTGATTTACGCGCTTTTATTTTTTGTAAGTTTTTGTGACCAGGTTTTGGTGACTAGGTTTTTATTGATAGTTTGACGCTGAGGCTTTAAGCACAGTGTTTACAAGCACGGTTTAATAGGAAATCAACAGATGTCTAACGGCAACTTAATGGTCTTTACAGGCACGGCTAATCCAGTGCTTGCGCAAGAAGTAGCTAAGCACTTAGGCATTGAACTTGGTCAAGCGCACGTTGGCACATTTAGCGATGGTGAAACCACTGTTGAACTACTTGAAAACGTACGCGGTAAAGATGTATTCGTGTTGCAATCCACCAGCCACCCAACCAATGACAGCTTAATGGAAGTCATGGTCATGGTTGATGCGCTTCGTCGCTCTTCGGCTGGTCGCATCACTGCTGCAATCCCCTACTTAGGTTACTCACGACAAGATCGCCGTCCGCGCTCAGCACGTGTAGCTATTACCGCTAAAGTGGTTGCGAATATGCTTACAGGCGTTGGTGTTAATCGTCTATTAACCATGGATTTGCACTCAGATCAAATTCAAGGTTTCTTTGATATTCCTGTCGATAATATTTACGCCACACCGATTTTGCTAAAGGATTTATTAAAACAAAATCATGAGAATTTAATGGTGGTTTCACCTGATGTTGGTGGTGTTGTACGCGCGCGCGCAGCAGCTAAACAATTAAACTCTGATTTAGCAATTATCGATAAGCGTCGCCCAAAACCAAACGTTGCTAAGGTAATGAACATTATTGGTGACGTGACTGGCCGCACCTGCGTGATTATGGACGACATGGTTGATACCGCAAATACGCTTTGCGAGGCGGCAGCTGCACTTAAGAAATTTGGTGCTAAAAAAGTAATCGCATACGCCACACACCCAGTATTATCTGGCGGCGCAGCTGATCGCATTATGAATTCTGAACTTGATGAATTAGTGGTCACCAATACCATTGCACTTGGTGCTGAATCAGCCAACTGCAAAAAAATCCGCCAATTAAGCACAGCGGAATTATTAGCTGAAACTATTCGCAGAATTAGCAGTGAAGATTCTGTTAGCTCATTATTTATGGATTAAAAGTTTTTAACCCTGCAGACTGGTCGCGGTATGCAGTTTTTGTGTAGTAAGGCTATCAAAAGCCTAGCAGTAAAAGCAGTATCAAATTAGGAGTAGTAAAATGTCTATCGAAATTAATGCAGTAAAGCGTGATGTAAAAGGTACGGGTGCGAGCCGCCGTCTTCGTCGCGCAGGCACAGTTCCAGG
>JAYTRW010000276.1:0-13509 GCA_043745985.1 Methylotenera sp. | reverse complement strand
TTTAATTGTCGAAATCGGCCATAACCGTGAGGCGCTAGAGGCCGCCTACCCAAACATTATATTTAACTGGCTAGAAGTTTCGTCAGGTAACGAATTTGTATTTTTACTCACTAAGTCACAGCTTATATAGGCATTATTTTGAACACACAAACAACTAAGTCTGACATCAGCAATACAGCCATTAACAACACCATTAGCTGGCAAGAAGCCAACAAGACCAAAACGGGCACTTGGCATTCTGAAAATGCCGCGCCAGTGCCTAAACGCGTTCAAATTTCAGATGACACCACTAAAGCCGACGATGCTTACAAGCTTTGCTGCGAAGGTACTGCCTTAATTTGGCGTGGCGATTTTCAAAATGCCAAAATGCTGCTGCAAGCGCTTTCACGCCGTATAGATCGCCCAGGTAAAAAACCAAAAAAACCCGCAGAAAACATGCTGGAAGCGTTTCATTTACATCGTCAGGCACAGTCGCAAAAAGCGCGTATTTTAGGCATGTTAGTGATTGAATTAAACGTAGGTTACAACATCAGCCTACGTCGCGCACCCGATGTAAAAGCGGCGTGTGAACATGCTTACGGCAAAAGTACGCATTCAATAGTGGTTTCTTTACGCGAAATTTTAGGTTTAGTTGGGGCTTATGAATGGAGTAAAAATGGTGTCGACATCCCAGTCATCAACAATAAAATATTTCCAAGTTACGGCGTATTTTCACCTATTCGTGGTGAGTATTTAGACTTAGTTGACGTCACACCGTTACCAATTCCATGTAACTTAGCTTTTGACATTGGTACAGGTACGGGCGTGTTGGCGGCTATTCTTGCTAATCGCGGCATTACCAATATCATTGCCACAGACAACTCACACCGCGCATTAGATTGCGCATTGAAAAACGTCAATCTGCTAGGCTTAAAAAACAATGTCAAACTGGTTGAGGCGAATTTGTTCCCCAGTGCAGCGCATGGCAAGGCAGATCTAATTGTCTGTAACCCACCATGGTTAGCTGCACACCCTAGCTCTGCCTTAGAGTCCGCGATTTACGATGAAAAAAGTAAAATGCTTAAAGGCTTTCTAAATGGCTTAAACGCACACTTAAATAGTAATGGTGAAGGCTGGCTGATTCTTTCTAATTTTGCTGAACTGTTAGGTTTAAGAACGCGCGAAGAGTTGCTAGGCTGGATTGCTGAAGCAGGCTTAAAAGTCATTGAAAGAACTGATACCAAAGCAAGACATGGCAAAACATTGGATGCGAGCGATCCCTTACATACAGCTCGCAAGGCTGAAGTAACATCGTTGTGGCGCTTAGCTAAAGCTTAAGTTCTAAAATCTAGAATTTAAAGTTAGATTAGTATAAAAAAGAGGCGATTCTAAAATTTAGAATCGCCTCTTTAAACATGTGCATGGGTGAGATTTAGCCTTTACTAACCTCAACCGCGGTTTCTATCTTTTCTTTTGCACACCAGCTTTTTTAACCTCTGGCACTGGTAAATCACTGGTCTGTCTCACACGTCGATTTGCAGATTTTCTAGGGGCTGGTTTCTTAGCAACTGTCGAACTAGGCTTTGCGCGATACGGTCTAGTTTCACCAGAAGCAGCATCACGTGGAGGTCTATCCAATGCACTCACGCGTTGTTTACGCACTTTAGGCATAAATACGGTCGTCGCTTTCAGTTTTTCACGCTGCGTAAGTTGTCTTAATGGCGCGCTTGGTACTGGCAAATCTGCCCACTCCAGTAAGCCAACCACTTCTTTTTGCTCTAGCTTTAACATGGTGCCGCGTTTAACGCGTGGTGGCAAATTCACTGGCCCAAAACGTACGCGCATCAAGCGACTCACTGGCAACTGAAATGCTTCAAACAAACGGCGCACTTCACGATTACGGCCTTCGCGCAGAATCACTTGATACCAATGATTCGCGCCCTCGCCACCTTGTGCGCTAATGCTATCAAAGTTTGCTGGGCCATCCTCTAGCTCAATCCCCTCTTTCAGTTGCGTCATTTGGCCTTCGGTCAGTTCGCCAAAAATACGCACGGCATATTCACGTTCTACTTCATAGCGTGGATGCATAAAACGATTCGCCAATTCGCCAGACGTAGTAAATATCAACAAGCCGCTGGTATTCATATCCAAGCGACCAACGGCAATCCACTTACCATTTTTGACTTTTGGCAATTTATCAAACACGCTTGCACGACCTTCAGGATCATCTTGGCTGACGATTTCACCTTCAGGTTTATGATAAATCAACACTTGCGGCAATTCGGCTATAAATGGCAGTTTTACAGGGCGACTATCCAAGCGCACCGTATCAAATTGCGTCACGCCTTGGCCTTGTATCGCAGGCGCACCATTCACGGTGACTCTGCCGCTAGCAATCAGCACTTCCATATCACGGCGTGAGCCTAAGCCAGCCAGCGCCAATAACTTATGCAGGCGTTGCGTAGGTTCTGGTGGCGCATTGGGGTCTGCGTCTAATTTAGTGAAATTAGTTTTTGCGCGACGAGGAGTCGCTTGCGGGTCGCGTTGCGTTTTAAAAGGACGTGCCATATTGATAAACTATTGATTGCAAAAGCGCATTTTACCGCAGTTAGTGGAAATCGCCTCAGATTATATCGGCTAGATTAAAAATCAGTGTTGAAATAGTTATAAAATTCAGTCCAAAAGCTTGAAGTCGCTTTTTTTATAAATCCAGCTGCGTTTCAGTTTTTACAAAATCTTCCATTGCTGGCAACTCAGCAAGCGACCTCAAATTTAGGTCATCTAAAAAGTGCTTAGTCGTTGCGTACAATGAAGGCCGACCCGGTACTTCACGTTGCCCCACTACGTCTACCCAATCGCGCTCTTGTAACTGACGCATCACATTGGGGTTCACTGCTACGCCACGAATTTCTTCAATATCACCTCGGGTCACAGGCTGTCTATAAGCAATAATCGCCAATGTTTCCATCACAGCACGTGAGTATTTAGATTGCTTCTCAGGATTTAGCCGCGCTAAAAAAGTGGCGTATTCAGCCCGTGCTTGAAAGCGATAACCCGTTGCTACTTGCACCAATTCCATGGTGCGCGCATCCCAATCTTGTTTGAGTTCATCTAGTAGCATGCGCAACGTGGTGCGCTCCATGCGGTCTGCAAACAACTTTTGCAGATCATCTAGGCTAAGCGGCTGTGTTGAGGTGAGTAAGGCAACCTCTAGCACTTGTTTCTTTTGTGTAATATTTTCAGGTTCGTTCATAATGAAACGAAATTAATCGCGAGAATTTAATTGCACGTAAATCGGCGAAAAAGGTGCTTGTTGTGTCATACGCAGTAAGCCTTCACGGGCTAACTCTAGAATAGCTAAAAAACAAACCACTAATTTTGGAATGCCATCCTTTGCCACATCAAATAGTTGAGAGAACTCTAAAAAGTTATTCACTTTTAATCGACGCAAAATAATACTCATGTGTTCGCGTACAGAAAGCTCCGCCTTGCCGACTTTGTGATGCTGAAAGTGGCTGGCACGCTTTAATACATTGCGCCAAGCTTCGGTTAAATTATCCAAACTTACTTCAGGAGGTTTCACATCGCTCTTGTGTTGATAGTAGGCGCTGGCAACGACAATTTCCTCGCCCACTTTCGGCATTTCATCAAGACGCTGCGCCGCTAGTTTAATAGCCTCATATTCCATTAAGCGGCGTACCAACTCAGCTCTAGGGTCATCTTCAGATTCAATCTCGGCAGGTTTTGGTAACAGCATACGTGATTTAATCTCAATCAGCATTGCCGACATCAGCAAGTAATCGCCCGCTAACTCTAGCTTGATTGCCTTCGACTTATCTTTGGTTTCTTGGTCTACATACTCCATGTACTGGCGCGTTAATTCGGCCATAGGAATATCCAGAATATCCAGATTATGCTTACGGATTAAATAGAGGAGTAAATCGAGTGGGCCTTCAAAAGCATCCAAATAAACCTCTAACGCATCTGGCGGAATATAAAGGTCATGAGGGACTTGGGTAAAAGCTTCACCGTGAATACGCGCATCTAAAGTGAGCTGAGTTTGCATATCAGGCTCAATGCGCCACAGTTTTTGAAAACACGTTAATAATAATCACCCCAGCAATAATAAACGCTAGGCCTATCATTGCTGGCGTATCTAAAGTTTGCCGATAAACTAGCCATCCCAGCACTGAAATCAGCACAATTCCCATGCCCGACCAAATGGCATACATAATGCCAATAGGCAGCACACGCATGCTAATTGACATGAAATAAAATGCTGTGCCATAACTAACCACGACAATTAATGATGGTAACAGCCGAGTAAACTCATTTGAGGCTTTTAGTGCCGTTGTCCCTATCACTTCTGCAACTATCGCTATTGCAAGCGCTAACCAATGGCTCATATAAGCCCCAATAAATGAATGTGCTTACTAAAAATAACGCTAAGAGTAATTCAAACCCATTGCATCGCGCACATCACGCATGGTTTCACGCGCCAGTTTACGGGCTTTCTCACAACCTTCTGCGACGATGTTTTTTACTAAAGTAGGGTCTTCGGCATACTGTGCTGCGCGTTCTTGGATTGGTTTTAATTCGGCTAGCACGCTTTCAATCACAGGGCCTTTACACTCGATACAGCCTATTGATGCACTCTTACAACCGGCTTGCACCCATTCTTGTGTCACTGTGTTTGAGTAGATTTCATGTAACTGCCAAACTGGACATTTTGCTGGATCACCTGGGTCAGTGCGGCGCACACGCGCTGGGTCTGTCGGCATGGTTTTGATTTTTTTTGCAACCACATCTGCTGGCTCGCGCAGTGAAATGGTGTTGTTGTAAGATTTAGACATTTTTTGTCCGTCTAAACCTGGCATTTTTGAAGCAGGTGTGAGCTTGTATTCAGGCTCAAGCAGTATCATCTTGCCGCCGCCTTCTAAGTAGCCCAGTAGGCGCTCTTTATCGCCCATGCTCATACCCTGTTGCTCTTCAATCAGGGAACGAGCGGCATCCAAAGCTTCTTCATCGCCGCTTTGTTGATAGGCATTACGCATTTCTTCATATAAAGTACTACGTTTGCTGCCTAGTTTTTTGATTGCAGCCTCGGCTTTTTCTTCAAAACCTTTTTCTTTACCGTAGATGTGATTAAAACGACGTGCAATTTCACGAGTGAATTCAATATGAGGAATCTGATCTTCGCCCACTGGCACTTGAGTCGCTTTATAAATCAGGATATCCGCACTTTGTAATAGCGGATAGCCCAAGAAGCCATAGGTAGATAAGTCTTTACTTGAAAGCTTTTCTTGTTGATCTTTATAAGTGGGCACGCGTTCTAGCCAACTCAATGGCGTAATCATGCTGAGTAAAGTATGTAATTCGGCATGTTCTGGCACGCGTGATTGAATAAAAATCGTGGCATTGGCTGGGTCTACACCCGCGGCTAGCCAGTCAATCACCATTTCCCACACGCTTTCTTCGATTATCTCAGGCGTATCATAATGCGTCGTAAGTGCATGCCAATCAGCCACAAAAAACAAGCACTCATGCTCGTGCTGGAGTTTAATCCAATTTTTAAGTACGCCGTTGTAATGCCCTAAATGCAAGTTGCCTGTAGGGCGCATGCCTGATAAAACGCGTTCGATTGCCATGTGCGAAAACCTTAAATTTAATACTAGAGTGAGATATAGCCGTTATTATACAAACAAGCTTAGCCAAATAAGCTAATTATTAACGCGTAAACCGCATTGATGAGTGGGTCCAAAATTTTATTAAGTATGCCTGAGAACATCAGCGCGATTAAAATCAAGAAACCAAAACGCTCAATTTGCGCAAATTTAATCGCGTAAGGCATAGGCAGCAAGCTAACTGCGATGCGCCCACCATCCAGAGGCGGTAGTGGCAATAGATTTAATACCATCAAAACAATATTAATACTGATGCCCGCTTTCGCCATTTCAATCAATGGAAGCGAAATGGCTTCTGGTGCGCCCATCGCAAACTTAATCACAAACACCCACAAAATTGCCATTAAAAAATTGGATGCTGGGCCAGCCGCAGCAACCCATAACATATCTTTTTTAGGGTTGCGCAAACGGCTAAAGTCAACGGGCACGGGCTTTGCCCAGCCAAAGAGAATACCACCTAATAGTATGGTCATTGCTGGCAATAAAATAGTGCCGAACAAGTCAATATGCTTTAAAGGATTTAAGGTGATGCGGCCTGCATTGTAAGCCGTCATATCGCCAAAGTGCTTAGCTGCGTAACCGTGCGCTGCTTCATGCACAGTAATGGCGAATATGATAGGCGGTGCATAAATAACTATTTTTTGTATTAGTGATAATTCCATTAATGACTCTTTTTAAAAATCTTACGTTGCTTAATCGTTGGCATTAAAGCCCAAAGGGGGCTAAATCGCCTAACCCTTCACGTATTAACTCTGGCGCATCGCCAGTCAAATTAATCACAGAGGTCGCACCTGCCACACAATGTCCTACATCAATGACCAAATCGACTACATGTTCCAGCTTATCGCGAATTTCCCACGCTTCGCTCAACACGGAGTCTTCGTCTGGAATATACAGTGTCATGCTAAGCAGGGGGGCGTCAATTTCTTCTAATATCGCCTGCACAACGGCGTGGTCTGGCACGCGCAACCCTACTGTGTTGCGTTTAGGGTGTTGCAGTTTACGTGGCACTTCACGCGTAGCATTTAAAATAAAAGTATAAGCGCCAGGCGTATTGGCTTTTAACAAACGAAACTGGCTATTGCTGACCACTGCATAGTTACCTAACTCACTTAAATTACGGCAAAGCAGGGTAAAAAGATGTTTATCATCCACGCCACGAATCTGACGTATGCGTGTTTGCGCATCACCATGACCAAGCATGCAGCCCAAAGCGTAACCAGAATCTGTTGGATAAGCAATTACCCCACCTTCGCGCAGAATTTCAGCGGTATGAACAATCAGACGATGCTGCGGGTTTTCTAAATTAATGTTGAAAAGTTGAGACATGATTTTATTAATATTCTTATTAATATTACTTTCAAATGAGCACTGTAGCTATTTCAGCGGTATTGTTTTTGGTAACATTAGTACTTGTTAGCAAGGCTTCTGGCCAATCCTGCCAAATAGGTACGCAGTTGCTAGGTAGTGCTGGTAAGCGTCCCATTTCCATAAAGCTGACACCCTTGCCGTGATAATCCGTCCCCACTGAAGACTTCAAGCTAAACATCTGCGCATATTTTGCAAACTCAACATAGTGCGCACCTGTATGGCTGCCTGTCACTACTTCAATTGCTATACCACCTAAAGCTCGAAACTCCTCTAATAATAACAACATATTGGTGCGACCTAAATCATATCGACCAGGATGCGCCAATACCGCGACACCGCCACTATCAACAATCCAACGAATGGCTTCTTCCAAACTCGCCCACTGATGCTCAAAATAACCGGGCTTACCTTTAACCAAGTATTTTTTAAATACAGCCTTATTATCTTTTGAGACTCCACTTTCGACTAAAAACCTTGCAAAGTGAATGCGACCTATGATGCCATCGTTCACGTATTGATAAGCACCTTCCAAACTACCCGTGATGCCAACTTTATCTAAACTAGCTGCCATGCCATCCGCACGCGTATGGCGTCCTGCACGAAGCGCCGCCAAACCTGCTTTCAACTCAGGGTGTTCGGGATTAATTTTCAAGCCGACGATATGAATCGTGCGTTTTTTCCAAGTAACTGAAATTTCTACACCATTGATAAAATGCAAACCCCACCGTTTAGCCTCTTCTGCCGCAATGGCTAAACCGCCTGTATCGTCATGGTCGGTTAAGGCCAACACATCAACACCCTGTTTTGCCGCGTACGCAACCAACTCAGTTGGGCTTAACATGCCATCTGAGATAGTGGTGTGGGAATGTAGATCAAAAGTGAGTGACATGAACGCTATACTTAAATTTAGGCTTAAAAAATGATAATGAGTAAAAAATACTTGAAAATTAAACCTTGTGGCACAACATCAATCATAGCAAAATAACGACTTACGCTAAAGCGTTGTTAATCATTGATTATTCGAACGTAATCACAACTTACAAAAGCACCACTTAGAAAGCGACTTGCCTACAGCCATGAATAAGTTTTTATTCGACATGTTTCCCGTTATTTTGTTTTTTATCGCATTCAAGTTTTTCGGCATTTTTACGGCAACGGCGGTCACTATTGCCGCCACGATTGCACAAATTATTTATAGCAAAATTCGCTATGGTAAGGTTGAAAAAATGCTCATCGTGAGTGGTGCCATCATCGGCATACTTGGTAGCATTACCCTGCTGTTACATGACAAAACTTACATCATGATGAAGCCTACTGCGCTGTACTGGGTAATTGCAGTTGCTTTACTCATTTCTAATTTATTTTTTAAAAAGAATTTAATTCAACAAATGATGGGCAATTTGATTGATGCACCAGCGCCTATTTGGAATAAACTTAACTTAGTATGGGTGGCTTTTTTAGTGCTACTGGGATTTTTAAACTTGTACGTAGCCTTTAACTATACTGAAAATTCTTGGGTTAATTTCAAACTATTTGGTGTGACAGGCATCATGTTTGCATTCTTTATCGCACAAACATTAGCTTTAAAAAAATATCTTATTGCACCACTTAATGAACAAGAGAAGTTGGTAGAAAAAGATAAGTCAGCGCAAAACAAAAGTGAGACAAAATAATGTGGTACGCAATCATGGCAGAAGATACGCCTAATAGCTTAGACAAACGTTTAATCGCCAGACCTGAGCATTTAAAGCGTTTACAAATACTGCAAGAAGCAGGCAGGTTATTGCTTGCGGGCCCTTTTCCTGCGATTGATAGTACAGACCCTGGACCAGCAGGCTTTACAGGTAGTTTGATTGTGGCAGAGTTCTCTAATCTTCAAGAGGCAACAAAATGGGCCAATAATGATCCGTTTGTCATCTCAAACGTATATAAGGGCGTTATAGTCAAACCTTTTAGAAAAACTTTACCGAATTAACTTTAGTCAAAACCTCATTTCAACCAACATCTCCCGCACAGCAAAATATAATCCCAACATATGACTTTAGTTGAAGAAATAACCAGCCGTTTACAATCTCTGAACCCTAGCACCCTGCAAATTGAGGATGAAAGTGCCATGCATGCGGGGCACGCAGACAATACTGGTGGTGGCCATTTTAAACTCAAAATAACAAGCTCGCATTTTTCTGAAAAATCACAGATAATGCGACATCGCATTATCTATCAGGCACTTGCTGAACTTATTCCTAGTAAAATTCACGCCTTAAGCATACATGCTCTGGCGCCAGATGAACTTTAACCCCCTATTTCTAACCATGAGGATTTTCGCATGAAATTTACCCAAACATTAATTGCAGTTGCTATTCTTTCATTCGCACCAGCCGCATTTGCTGCCGACGCTGTAGCAACAGTTAATGGTAAACAAATCAAACAATCTGTTTATGATTATATTGCTAAAGACGCTACTGCACGCGGCCAAAAAGTTGACGATCAAGTAAAACAAGCCATTACGAACAAATTGATAGACTCAGAACTTGTCTACCAAGAAGCGCAAAAACTAGGTCTTGATAAGCAAGCTGATTACGTTGCACGCGAAGAGCTTTCACGTCGTGAACTATTGACTTCAGCGTACTTGCAAGACTTTGTAAAGAAAAATCCAATCTCAGATGCTGATACTAAAGCCGCTTACGAACAATACAAAAAAGCTTACGGCGATAAAGAATATAGCGCACGCCATATTTTAGTAAAAACTGAAGCTGAAGCTAAAGATATTATTGCGCAATTAGGTAAAGGTGCTGACTTTGCTAAACTGGCTAAAGAAAAATCAATGGATCCTGGTTCTAAAGATAAAGGTGGCGACCTAGGTTGGTTCTCACCAGCTACCATGGTTAAACCATTTAGCGATGCTGTTGCTGGCCTTCAAAAAGGCACAGTTTCTGCTACACCGGCACAAACTCAATTTGGTTGGCATGTGATTAAATTAGTTGATTCACGTAGCGCACAACCATTGGCTTATGACAAAGTAAAAGAGGGTTTACAAAAAAATCTTCATCAACGTAATTTAGAAAAAATGATGTCTGATTTGCGCACTAAAGCCAAAATAGATATTTCTAAATAATTCATTATTACTCGTTAAATTAGCTGCGAATGAGCAGCATTAAAAAAGGCTCTTAATGAGCCTTTTTTAATGCACATTTTTTAATGTATGACGCCTAACTTTAGCAACACTGCTATTTTTTAACCTATTGCAGATTATTACTTTTAGAAATGCACACCATTATAGAATTATGCGATAATAAGAATTATTATCATTTGTGATTTATTCATCACCGACTAATGCAACTGCTCTCTCAATTAAAAATAGGTCAAAACGCTACGATTACTGCGATTGAAGCAGATGAGTATTTATTTCATCGCCTTTCTGCGCTAGGTTTTCGTGTAGGCAAACCGCTCAGCATTATCCGCCGCGCCAATTTCAATGGTCCGCTCCATGTGCGCCTTGGTACCACCGATGTTATTTTGCGCGACTCTGAGGCTACTCGCATACGAATCAACACCGAAATTTAACCTACCTTACTACCCTTGTAGAATAAGCCAACTTATTAATCTCTTGCGCCAACAATAAAAACTCATGAAACGTATTGCACTATTAGGCATGCCCAACACAGGGAAATCCACCCTGTTCAATCGTATTAGCGGCGCTTCTGCACGTGTTGGTAACTGGCCTGGCATTACCATTGACTTAATGAGTGCGAAGATTTTGATTGGCGGACATATTGCCGAGCTAATCGACTTGCCAGGTATTTATGACTTACATGGCTTTTCAGAGGATGAGCAAGTTGTCAGACGCTTTCTATCAAATAATGCGGTAGACCTAGTCATTGTGTTATTGAATAGCTCGCAGATAGATCGTCAGCTTTCATTAGTGCTGCAGATTAAAAAACTCAACATTCCATCTGTACTCGCGTTAAACATGGCAGATGAAGCCAAACAATCTGGCATTACCATTGATACTGAAAGCTTGGCTAAAGCGCTGCACTTACCAGTACTATCTATCAGTGCAAAATATGGTGATGGTTTGCCAAAAGCTTTGCAGGCAGCCACACAGATTATCAATCAGAATCAAGCAGCTACCGACCCTAAAGTCATTAGTCAACTTCTACAAGAAGACCATCAAATCGAACATGAGATGGAAGATTTAATTCAGCATCATGTGCAAATTCCAACGACATTTACCAACAACACTACCGATAAAATCGATAAGATTTTGCTGCATAAGTGGTTTGGCTTACCCATATTTTTTGTAGCGATGTTTGTATTATTTCAGTTTATTTTCACTGTTGGCAAGCCACTACAAGATGGACTAGCATGGGCTTTAAGCTTATTTAGGTCAGGGTTATTGGAACCAATATTCGCCTCAAGTCCTGCGTGGTTTAGCGGCTTGATGTTAGATGGTGTTTATAACGGCGTAGCTACCGTAGCTGCATTTGTACCCATCATTGTTTTATTCTTTTTAGTCATGTCTATGGTCGAAGATAGTGGTTATCTATCACGTGCAGCCTTTCTCATGGACTCACTGATGGCAAAAATGGGCTTAGATGGCCGCGGCTTTGTGATGATGTTGATGGGCTTTGGTTGCAATGTACCAGCACTGATGGGGACGCGCATCATGCGTTCTCGCCCAATGCGCTTGCTGACTATGTTGGTCATTCCATTGTCATTATGTTCTGCACGGCTACAAGTATTTATTTTCATTATCACCGCACTGTTTACTGCAAAACATGCACCACTAGTCTTATTCACACTTTACGTGATGAGCTTCTTAACGATGTTTTTAACTGCAATCCTTTTTCAAGGACAGTATAAAAACACCGAGCCATTTATTCTCGAATTACCGCCATATCGCTTTCCGACACTACGCCAAATCGTATTAAGAGGCTGGCATGAGGTAAAGCACTTCTTAGTACGCGCCAGCAAGTTTATTGTGATTGGTGTTGTACTAGTTTGGGTGCTGACTAACTTCCCAAGCAATGTACCGCCAGCGAGCGCCGGTACTTATGCAGGTCAAATTGGCGCATTATTTGCACCTATCCTAGATCCACTCGGCATTAATAATCAGCTAGCAATTGCTTTAATATTTGGCTTTGTAGCTAAAGAAATTGTTGTTGGTGCGCTTGCAGTGATTTATGGCATGCAAGGTGATGCGCTAATGGTGCATATGGCCACACAAATTGATTGGGTACAAGCGATGAGTTTTATGTTGTTTACGCTGATATACACACCATGCTTATCAACCATTGCCACGCTTAAAAGTGAAGCTAAAAGTAACGCATTTATGTGGCTATCAATTGCATGGTCACTAGGGTTAGCATGGGTCGTGAGTTTTGTGTTTTACCAAGGGGCACGCTGGCTAGGTTATTGATTATTCAGGCGGCTAAGCTTCACCGTTGATGACAGCTTAGTAAGATATTTGCCCAGATAAATACCATGCTCTTTGATTGTTTTTATCCGCGATGTTACCTAAATCTACATAAGCCGCTGTGACTGATAAATTTCTTACAGGAAACCAAGTCAAAAATAGGTCTTTGGCATCGTCTTCTTTAGAAGCACTTAAATTGTTTGGCTTAGCCCGGTATTCTGTACCAAGCAAAATATTATCCGTTAGCATTAACGCTAAAGAAACAGCTGGCTCTAAACGATAGCCATCGTGCTTATCTCCACCAAAGCCTAGTATGCCAAACTGATTCGCTTCAGTTGCAAGCAGAGTCGCATTCAATAATACATTCCGGCCGTTAATAGCAGCTAAGTAAAGCTTTGTTGCTGAGACATACACATCAACACTCGATGATTTTTTAGCGCCAATTAGCTTAGGCACAAATGAGAAATCTTCATTATGCTTAATTTGCACACCCGCAGCAATTTGCGGCACCCAGTTATCCTGATCATAAATAGCATCACCCAAAACTCTTACTTTCACGCCCAGTGTATCTAGCCTGATAGATTCGCCAGAGACGGTATTGCTTAAACCAAACTTCTGTTGGCTTAGTGATACTTCAACTCGGTTATACAAGCCAACACTCACGCCACCACTACTTAAGTCAAACCCACCATTAGTTCTTAACTCAGTATAAAAGGCCGATGCCCCGATTTGTGTATCTGTGCCATAGCCACTAATAAGCGCCCAAGGCGTCAGTCCTCCGCCTCCAGCGCCTTCAATCTGAGTAACTCCACCAGTTGCGAGCAAACGATCTCCAGCGAAGCTTGGTGCTGTGTAGAGCAATAAACTAGTGATACCTAAAGTAATGATATTTTTCATGTACTGATGTAATTCTCAAATAAATTGAATTTGTAGCCTAAAACCCTTGAGGTATTAATATTTGGGTCTGTCCTAGATAACTAGCCCATATGTTTCTTAACCCATTGTTTTATTTGTAATAACTGTGCTTGTAGTGATGGGTTATTAAAACGCCACTCGCAC
>JAYTRW010000275.1:0-13517 GCA_043745985.1 Methylotenera sp. | reverse complement strand
TTAAAAACGCAGGACTGCTAGATTTTGTAGCGGCTTGGTACATTAAAGCAGCACGGTATATGGCTATTACTCCTTCCCCCATGCAGGGGGAAGGTTGGGATGGGGGTGAAACAAATATTGTGGCTACCTCCGTGCAAACTTCTACCACCACGCCAATTTCTACCACCACCCTAGCCCTCCCCCTGCATGGGGAGGGAATATTAAATGTGCCTTTGTTTCTACTAATAGCATTACCCAAGGCGAACAAGTGGGTGTGTTGTGGGGTTGGATGTTGGCGCAAGGCATTAAGATTCATTTTGCCCATCGCACTTTTAGTTGGAACAACGAAGCGCGAGCTAAAGCCGCTGTACATTGTGTGATTGTGGGTTTTGGTTTGCAAGAAGTAGCCGATAAAACCATTTACGAATATGAAGATATTAAAGGTGAGCCGCATGCGGTAAAGGTAAGCAATATCAACCCATATTTAGCAGATGCGCCAAACTTGGTGATAATGCCTCGCACGAATCCTATTTGCAATCTATCACCGATGATTAATGGCAGTAAGCCAACTGATGGTGGAAATTTGATTTTGTCAGAACAAGAGAAATCAGACTTAATTTCCAAAGAGTCGCTAGCTGTCGCATGGATTAAGCCGTTTGCGATGGGTGATGAGTTTATTAACGGCGTAGCGCGTTATTGCTTGTGGTTGGTGGATTGCCCGCCACAAACCTTACGCGCCATGCCAGAAGTGATAAAGCGTATTGAGCAGTAAAAGCCATGCGCCTAGCAAGCACGGATGCAACAACAAGAGCTGACTCAGCTAAACCAACCTTGTTTCAAAAAATTCGCCAACCCAAAACTAACTATTTGGCTTTGCCCAGAGTTTCATCTGAAAGACGCATTTATATTCCAATTGCTTACGCCAGCGCAGACTTGATTGCAGGTGATAAATTACAAACAATTCCTAGTGCAAGTTTATTTGAATTTGGCATAATTACCAGCGCCATGCATATGGCGTGGATGCGCACGACTTGTGGTCGGATGAAAAGTGATTATCAATATTCAGCAAAAATAACTTATAACAATTTTCCATGGCCAGAAGGTAGGAGCGGCTTGCAGCCGCGAACCGCAAGCGTTGAAAATGAAACATTCGCGGCTGCAAGCCGCTCCTACAAAGCAATAGAGGCATGTGCTCAAGCGGTTTTAGATGCTCGCGCGGTACATGAAAATGCTTCATTAGCTGATTTATATGACCCACTCACCATGCCCGCTAATTTACTTAAAGCGCATCAAGCCTTAGATAAAGCCGTGGATGCCGCTTATGGCTACAAAGGCGTCAATACCGATGCGGCACGCGTAGCATTTTTGTTTGAGCGTTATCAGCAACTCACCAGTTTGTTGCCTATAGAAAAGCCAAAGCACAAAACCAAGTCGAAAAAAGCGAAAAATAGCTTTTTAAGCGGGCCTTGCAAATCATGTAGCGTGGGTAACTTGTTACCCACGCGGAGTTTTAGCAAAACTTCTCGGTAAGCCCGTGGGTAAGATAAGGCATTTTGCCCACCCTACTCAGCCACTCAACGCTTTAGTTAGCGCATAGCTAAAAGAGTTCTGCCAAAAAATGGACGTAAAAAAAGCAGTGTTTCACGTGAAACACTGCTTTTTATTTGCTGCTTAAAGCTTATTTTTTAACTTTAGGTGTTGGTGTTTTTTCAGTTAACACGTAAGTGATGTAGTTAGTTTTTTGAGCAGCTGTACAGTCCTCACCTAAAATATCAAAACAGTGTTGTGAGAATTTAGCTTCAACTTTATCAAAATCAGAGAAGCGTTTTGTGTTAACCGCTGGTGATAATGGTTGAATCGCCTTGCCAGTTACAATGTTTTTACCTTTATCGGCTGGGTTTGCTGTGTGGCATGATGCGCAAGCAGTTTCTTTGCCGTTAGCTGTTTTAACTTTGTTGTTAAAAAAGGCTTTACCTTCCTCAGCTGAAGGACCAGCAAAGTCTTTATTTTCAGCGATGGCTTGAGTATGGTAAATCAATACTAATTTTTTTGCATTTGCAACACTGGCATGCGCAGAAATGGCGCTAAAACCTAACATTGCTACTAAAAGGATACTTAATTTTTTCATTTGCTGCTCCATTATTTTAATAAAAAACTGTACTTACTTAGCAATCATGCTTCAGCATTCACATCATAAAGTAGTTTGATAAAACATGCTTTAATTTTTATAAAGCGAATATTATGCCAAGTTTATTAAGAAATTGTGTCTATCTTGTAAATGTAACGTTTTAACGTGAAAAGAGTTGACTTAATTCTGTGAAAAAACATGCTTTTACATGACTATTGGCGGCTATTAAAGTAAAATCTAGCCTTTGCACAATGCCCTCAATCGCGTCTTAAGTGATTGTATTGCCTGATAGTTGTCATATTGTGCCTATTGTTTGAAAGACAAGCTTGAATATTATGAATTTTCCTGACATTTTTGATGTGATTGTTGTTGGTGGTGGGCATGCTGGCACCGAAGCTGCGCTTGCCAGCGCCAGAATGGGGCAAAAAACCTTACTGCTTACACACAACATCGAAACCTTAGGTCAAATGTCGTGCAATCCTAGCATTGGCGGTATTGGCAAAGGGCATTTGGTTAAAGAGATTGATGCGCTTGGCGGCGCAATGGCAGCTGCAACAGATGAAGGTGGCATTCAGTTTAGAATTTTAAACTCTAGCAAAGGCCCTGCCGTACGCGCCACTCGCGCTCAGGCTGATCGTGTGTTGTATAAAGCGGCAATTAGATATCGCTTGGAAAACCAGCCTAATCTTTGGCTGTTTCAACAAGCTGTGGATGACATTATTTTAGAAGGTGATCGTGCGACTGGCGTTGTGACGCAAATTGGCTTACGTTTTATGGCTAAATCAGTCGTGCTCACTGCAGGTACTTTTTTAGGTGGTTTGGTGCATGTGGGTTTGCAAAATTACAGCGCAGGCCGTGCGGGTGATCCGCCAGCTATTTCATTAGCCGCACGTTTGCGTGAAATAGGTTTACCTGCTGGTAGATTAAAAACGGGTACGCCACCACGTATTGATGGGCGTACGATTGATTATTCTGTCATGACGATTCAGCCAGGCGATGATCCTGTGCCAGTATTTTCATTTATGGGCAATGTGGCGCAGCACCCTGCTCAACTGCCATGTTGGATTACCCATACTAACGAGCGTACGCACGATATTATTCGCAGTGGTTTAGACCGCTCGCCGATGTACACTGGTGTGATTGAAGGCGTGGGCCCGCGTTACTGCCCAAGTGTGGAAGATAAAATCCATCGCTTTGCCGATAAAGATTCGCATCAAATTTTCTTAGAGCCTGAAGGCTTAACTACCAATGAAGTTTACCCCAATGGGATTTCAACAAGCTTGCCATTTGATATTCAATTGGCACTGGTGCGCTCGGTGCGCGGTTTGGAAAATGCCCATATTCTGCGTCCAGGTTATGCCATTGAGTATGATTATTATGATCCACGTGGCTTGAAAAGCTCGCTGGAAACTAAAATGGTGCAAGGCTTGTTTTTTGCAGGGCAAATTAATGGAACGACTGGTTACGAAGAAGCTGCCGCGCAAGGTTTACTAGCAGGCGCGAATGCTGCGCTTTACTCACAAGGCAAAGAGTCTTGGTGCCCTGCCCGAGATGAAGCTTATTTAGGTGTGATGGTCGATGATTTAATCACGCGCGGCGTGACTGAGCCGTATCGTATGTTTACCAGTCGTGCAGAATATCGCTTGCAATTGAGGGAAGATAACGCCGATATGCGCCTCACTGAAATCGGTCGTAAATTGGGCTTGGTAGATGATGCGCGTTGGGAAGCCTTTAGCCGCAAAAAAGAAGCGGTTGAGCGCGAGCAAGATCGCTTGAAAAAGACTTTTGTACAGCCTGCTAATGTACCTACAGAAAAAATGGTGGAAATGTTTGGCAAGCCGCTTGAGCATGAATATAGCTTGTTTGAATTATTGCGTCGCCCAGAAGTAAGCTATGACGCTGTGCTCACTTTAGGTGAAGTTGGCTTGGGCGAAGTTGAACCTGCTGTACGTGAGCAAGTGGAAATTGCCGCGAAATATCAAGGCTATATTGACCGCCAAACAGAAGAGGTTGAGCGTAGTCGAGGCCAAGAAAACACTAAACTACCTGACGATTTAGATTATCGTGAAATTCATGGTTTACCGATTGAGGCACAACAAAAATTGAATGCGCAAAAACCAGAAACCATAGGTCAGGCTGGCCGTATTTCAGGCATTACGCCTGCCGCTATTTCATTGTTATTGGTTTATTTGAAGCGCAAATCTCGTAGCAAACCTGCTGCTGATTTAGCTGCATAGTTCCGCATGGCTTTGATGGATACGCTACATAGTAAGCTGCAATCTGGTTTGCTAGAAATGGGTTTGCAGATAGACGCGGAAAAACAAGCGAAATTGATTGCCTATCTGTTGCTGATTGATAAGTGGAATAAGGTGCATAACCTCACCGCAATTCGCGACCCGCTAGAAATGGTGACTTTGCACTTATTAGATAGCCTAAGTGTGTTGCCGCATGTGCAAGCTTTAGCGCCAAAGTATTTATTGGATGTTGGCGCTGGCGCGGGTTTGCCGAGTATTGCTTTGACAATATGTTTGCCAGAGTTGCAAGTGACTGCGATAGATTCCGTAGCAAAGAAAACCAGCTTCATGCGCCAAGTAAAAGGTGAGTTAGGCTTGAGCAATTTTCAAGTGGAAGCTGGGCGCGTAGAGGCGCTTAAAAAAGACGTGAAATTTGATGTGATCATTTCACGCGCTTTTTCTGAAATTGGTTTATTTGTGAAGCTTACAAAACACCTGCTGGCAGATAATGGCTTATGGCTAGCCATGAAAGGCCTCGTGCCAAAGCATGAGTTTGAACATCAAGATTTTAAAAGTGCGGGCGTACAAGTGAAAAAAATTGAAGTGTTGAAAGTGGCGGGTTTAGAGGCGGAGCGCCATCTCGTTTTTTTAAAAGCCAATTTGTAAGTTAATTTAGTCGTAAATCAATTTAGTTAATTTTATTCTGATAAATCTATAAGAAAATAATGAAAATATTAGCAATCACTAATCAAAAAGGCGGGGTAGGTAAAACCACCACTTGCGTGAACTTGGCTGCCAGCTTGGCAAGTTTAGGCAAACGTGTTTTATTGATTGATTTAGATCCGCAAGGCAATGCTAGTACAGGTAGTGGCATTGATAAAGCGCATTTAAAATTTAGTATTTACCATGTGCTGATTGGTGAAAAGTCACTGAAAGAAGTGATTTTAACCAGTGAAAAAGGTGGTTTTGATATTGCACCTTCAAACCGTGATTTGGCGGGTGCAGAAGTTGAGCTGGTCAATGAGCTGGCGCGTGAAAATCGCCTAAAAGTGGCGATTGCAAAATTAGTGGGCGTTGAAGAAGTTGCACCCTATGATTTTGTATTGTTGGATTGCCCCCCTGCCCTGAATTTGGTCACGGTCAATGCGCTCACGGCTTCTAACGCGGTGATGATACCGATGCAATGTGAGTATTACGCATTGGAAGGTTTGTCTGACTTAGTGAACACCATCAAAAAAGTGCGCGCGCGTTTGAATCCAACCCTAGAAATTGAAGGTTTATTGCGTACCTTGTTCGATAATCGCAATATGCTGGCACAGCAAGTATCGGCGCAGCTTATCAGCCATTTTGGCGATAAAGTCTACAAAACCATCATTCCACGCAATATTCGTTTAGCAGAAGCGCCCAGCTATGGTGTTCCTGTGTTGAGCTACGATAAAGCCTCAAAAGGCGCGATGGCGTATTTAGAATTAGCAAAAGAAGTAATGCGGAGTGATAAAAAACATGGCTAAGTTAAAAGGCTTAAATAGAGGCTTGGGTCGCGGGCTAGATAGTTTGCTTGCGGGTGATATGGGTAGCGTTGGTGAGGCTGACTCACTTTTGGTACTAAAAGTTGAGCAATTGCGGCCTGGTAAATATCAACCACGTAGTTATATGGATGAGGCCGCGTTGCAGACTTTAGCTGCCTCGATCAAGTCGCAAGGTATTATGCAGCCGATTTTGGTGCGTCACCTGCCGAATGAATATGGCGATGATGATCATTACGAAATCATTGCAGGTGAGCGCCGTTGGCGTGCTAGCCAAATAGCGGGCTTGGAAGAGGTGCCGGTATTAGTGCGTGAAATCGCCGATGAAGCCGCATTGGCAATGGCGTTGATCGAGAATATTCAGCGTGAAAACCTAAACCCCTTAGAAGAAGCGCAAGGTATCAAACGCCTCATTGATGAATTTGATATGACGCACGAAAAAGCCGCTGCCGCCGTTGGCCGCTCACGAGTCGCAGTTTCAAATCTATTACGCTTGCTCACTTTATGCGCCACTGTGCAAGATATGTTGATGCATGGTAAGTTGGATATGGGTCATGCGCGTGCGTTAATCGGCTTAGAGGGTGCGCAACAAGTAATGCTTGCAACACAAATTGTGCAAAATAATTTATCAGTACGCGAAGTTGAAAATCTAGTCAAAAATCTAGAGACTACAAACGCTGAAGCACCACAAAAACAAATACAGAAAACACCTGTAAATCATGATGTTTTAAGGCTGCAAGAAGCATTAAGCGATAAGTTAGGAGCAGCAGTTAGTATAAAAGCAAGCGCAAAAGGCGCAGGTACTTTAAAAATAAGCTATGCAAATTTAGATCAATTAGATGAAATTGTGAGCAGAATCTCGCGCTAAGTGTTTCATTTTACTTAAACAAAATGTAAATCCTTGTCACTTAATCCTTGACTAAAAATCGGTAATAATTCAAAATCGCGGTCTTTGCTGTATAGAGCATGTAAAAAGCGCAAAAACAGCAGCAAAACGCAAAAATAATAAGCATCAAAATTAACTAGTTTTCAGATACTGGGTTTAAGCAATTGTCAACATCCAACACATCAGATGTATTTAGCAAAATGCTTAAAATTCAACTAATTGCTACGTTTAGCGTTGCAGTTTTAGCGTTGTTTATTTCGGGCTTACACGCAAGTGTTTCAGCTATGTTGGGCGGTGCCAGTGTAGTGCTAGGCGCCTGCGCTGCGGTAGCAGTAGCAAAGCGTGGCGAAAATGATAAAGATGCTACAGCAATATTAGTCAATTTGTTAAAAGCAGAAGCTACAAAGATTTTAATAATTATCGTCTTATTGGTAGTTATGTTTAAGTTGTATAAGCAATTAGTGCCATTTGCGTTAATTGCAGGTTTGGCAGCAGCGGCGCTGTTTTCAGGTGCCGCTTTGAGCAAATTGAAAGTTTAGTAAGTTAAAAGTTTAATTTAAACGAATTTTATTAAAGTAAATAATAGATTATGGCTATAGAACAAGCAGAAAAAGCACTCACCCCTTCTGAATACATTACGCATCATTTAACTTTTAACTCGCAACCAGTCGGTGATGGTAGTTTTTGGATGTTAAATTACGACAGTTTTATTATGTCTGTACTGCTCGGTGTAGTTGTCATGGGTTTGATTTGGTGGGTGGCGCGTGGCGCAACGGCAGGCGTGCCTTCAAAAGGTCAGGCATTTGTTGAGCTGATTTTTAGTTTTGTTGATGATCAAGTAAAAAATATATTCCATGGCAACCGCCACAGTTTTATCGCCCCTACAGCATTAACAGTATTTTTGTGGGTTTTAGCCATGAACGCCATGGACTTTTTACCTGTAGATGTCATGCATCATTTTGTATACGCGCCATTGGGTTTAGAGCACTGGCGTAGTGTTCCTACTTCAGATATCAATACAACTTTCGCATTGGCTTTAGCGGTTTGGTTCTTGATGATATTCTTCTCAATCAAAGTTAAAGGCTTTGGTGGTTGGATTCATGAGCTTTTCTATACGCCGTTCGGCACTAAATTCTGGGTTTTACCATTGAACTTCCTATTCAATTTGATTGAATACGTGTCAAAACCACTTTCACACTCATTACGACTATTCGGCAATATGTATGCCGGTGAGGTTATCTTCTTATTGCTCGGTATGTGGGCTGCCACAGGTATTTCAGGCACAATCTTCGGTGCAATTCTAGGTGCTGGTTGGTCCATATTCCATATTTTAATCGTGGCATTACAAGCGTTTATTTTCATGATGTTGACAGTTGTTTATTTATCAATGGCACATGAGTCACATTAAATTCAAAGTTTTTTGTAGTTTATTTTTTAGTAGTTTTAGTGGTAAGTTTAATTTTTGAGAGGGTAATAAAATGGATGCATTAGCAATGATTCAAGCCTACACAGGCGTTGGTATTGGTTTAATTATTGGTTTAGGCGCTGCAGGTGCTTGTATCGGTATTGGTATTATGTGCGCAAGCTTCTTAGAAGGCGCTGCTCGTCAACCAGAAATGATTCCACAATTGCAAGGTAAGGTATTCTTGCTTTTAGGTCTTATCGATGCTTCTTTCATTATTGGCGTTGGTCTTGCGATGATGTTTGCATTTGCTAACCCATTATTAAGTGTAGTAGCTAAGTAATTAGCTTATAAATAATTTGGCGCTACTTAAATTTAGCGCAAATTAAACGACTTAAATATTGGAGTAAGTAATGAATATTAACTTTACACTTATCGCACAAGCTATTGCATTTGCTGTGTTGATTTGGTTCACAGTGAAATTCGTTTGGCCACCGCTGTTATCAGCGATTGAAACACGCCAAAAGGAAATCGCTGATGGTTTGGCAGCAGCTCACGAAGGCAGAAGTGCTTTAGACATTGCAGCTAAGAAATCAGAAGCGACATTGACTGAAGCTAAACAAAAAGCGAGTGAGATTATTGGCCAGGCTGAAAAACGTGGTTCACAAATCGTTGAAGAAGCTAAGGGTAACGCTAAAGCTGAAGGCGACCGTATTTTAGCTGGTGCTAAAGCTGAAATCGACCAAGAAGTAAACCGCGCTAAAGAAGGTCTTCGTTCACAAGTGTCTGCGCTAGCAATTGCTGGTGCTGAAAAAATCTTGCGTAAAGAAATTGACGCAAAAGCACACAGTGAAATGTTATCTAAACTAGCAGCAGAACTTTAAGGATAAGACATGGCTGAAATATCAACCATCGCAAGGCCTTACGCAGTTGCTGCTTATAAATTAGGTCGAGAACAAAAGTCGTTAGCTAAATGGTCTGAAATGTTGGGTTTTGTTTCTGCAGTCGCGAGCGATGCGCAGATGCAAGCTTTCATTCAAGACCCAAAAGTAGTCAACAGCGAATTGCAGGACACTTTTTTAAAGGTGTGTGGCGATCAGCTTAACGAACAAGGTCAAAACTTGATTAAAGTGTTGGTTGAGTATGGACGTATGTCTATTTTGCCTGCAATTACTGAAGCGTTTGAAGAGCTTAAAGCGCTAGACGAAGGTACTTTGGATGCGCAAATTATTGCCGCTGCAAAACCTAGTGCTGCAGAAGTCAAAGACTTGGTAAAACGTTTAGAAGCTAAGTTCGGTAAAAAGATCGAAGCCAATGTTTCTGTAGATTCAGAATTGATTGGCGGCATTAAAATTATTGTTGGCGATACCGTTATAGACGCATCTGTCAAAGGTCAGTTACAAAATTTAGCGTACACGCTTTCAGCTTAGGCCTAAGCTAAAGAATAATTTAGGCAAAGAAAATTATTAGGAGTCAAAATGCAGTTATCTACATCAGAAATCAGTGAACTGATTAAAAGCAGATTAGAAAATTTTTCTACCTCAGCTGAAGCACGTACTCAAGGTACAGTAATTTCAGTAACAGATGGTATCGTTCGTATTCACGGTCTTTCAAACGTGATGGCTGGCGAGATGATCGAGTTCCCAGGCAACACATTCGGTTTGGCGCTTAACTTAGAGCGTGATTCAGTGGGTGCGGTTGTTCTAGGTGACTACGAACATATTACTGAAGGCGACATTTGTAAATGTACAGGTCGTATTTTAGAAGTGCCAGTGGGTCCAGAGTTAATTGGTCGCGTAGTGAACGCGTTAGGTCAGCCGATTGATGGCAAAGGCCCGGTTAATGCAAAAATGACTGATAAAATTGAAAAAGTTGCACCAGGTGTGATTGCCCGTAAATCAGTTTCACAACCAGTGCAAACAGGTTTGAAATCAGTTGACTCTATGGTTCCAGTTGGCCGTGGTCAACGTGAGTTGATTATTGGTGACCGTCAAACAGGTAAAACTGCAGTTGCGATTGATGCCATCATCAATCAAAAAGGTCAAAACATGACCTGTATCTACGTTGCGATTGGCCAAAAGGCTTCTACAGTAGCTAACGTGGTACGTAAATTAGAAGAAAACGGCGCGATGGCTTACACCATTGTTGTTGCTGCTACTGCTTCTGATTCAGCTGCTCTACAATTCTTAGCACCATATGCTGGTTGTACGATGGGCGAATACTTCCGTGATCGCGGTGAAGATGCATTGATTGTTTATGATGATTTGACAAAACAAGCGATTGCTTATCGTCAAATTTCATTGCTATTACGCCGTCCACCAGGCCGTGAAGCTTACCCAGGTGACGTGTTCTACATTCACTCACGTTTATTAGAGCGTGCTGCTCGTGTTAACGAAGATTATGTTGAAAAATTCACAAACGGCGCTGTTAAAGGCAAAACAGGTTCATTGACTGCATTGCCCGTGATTGAAACTGCGGCTGGTGACGTTTCTGCATTCGTTCCAACTAACGTGATTTCAATTACCGATGGTCAAATCTTCTTAGAAACTGACTTGTTCAATGCTGGTATTCGTCCTGCGATTAACGCTGGTATTTCAGTGTCTCGCGTGGGTGGTGCTGCTCAAACTAAAGTCATCAAGAAATTGGGCGGCGGTGTACGTTTAGCATTAGCGCAATACCGTGAATTGGCTGCGTTCGCGCAGTTCGCTTCTGATTTGGATGAAGCAACACGTAAACAACTAGACCGCGGTCGTATGTTTACTGAGTTAATGAAACAAGCACAATATGCTCCATTAAGTGTTTCTAAAATGGCGATTACTTTGTTAGCAGCTAACAAAGGCTATTTCGATGATGTTCCAACCAATAAAGTGTTAGCTTTTGAAAACGCATTACATGGTTTCATGGGCTCTAAATACGCTAAATTGATGGAAGGCATTGAATCTAGCAAAGATTTAGCTGGCGATAACGAAAAAGCAGTTGAAGCCGCAATTCAGGACTTCAAAGCTACTAATGCATATTAATAGCGCTTACTAATCACTTTTAGGATTAAAAATGGCTGGTAGTAAAGAGATTAGAACCAAGATCAAGTCGGTAGAAAATACCCGCAAGATCACAAAAGCGATGGAAATGGTTGCCGCTTCTAAAATGCGCAAAGCGCAAGATAGAATGCGTGCAAGCCGTCCGTATGCTGAGAAAATTCGTAACGTTGCTGCGCATCTTTCATTTGCAAACCCAGAGTATAAACACCCATATTTAATCAAACGTGACGTTGTTAAAAACGTTGGTTTGATTGTGGTGAGCTCAGATAAGGGCCTATGTGGCGGTTTAAATACCAATATGTTGCGTCTATCAGTTAACCAAATGAAAAATTGGGAATCTGAAGGTAAAGCGATTGCAGTCAGTGCAATTGGTAACAAAGGTTTTGGCTTCATGAGCCGCGTTGGGGCTAATGTTAAGTCACACATTATTGGTTTAGGCGATGTGCCGCATTTAGAGACTTTAATCGGTACGATCAAAGTGATGTTGGATATGTATGAAGCTGGCGAGATTGACCAACTTTATATTAGCTATACTAAATTTATCAATACCATGAAGCAAGAGCCAGTGATGGAGCAATTGCTACCATTGAGTGGCGAGCAACTAGGTAGTCCTAAAGGTCATTGGGATTATATTTACGAGCCTGAAGCTAAGCCAGTAGTTGATCAATTGATGACACGTTATATCGAATCATTAGTTTATAACGCAGTGGCAGAGAATATGGCTTCAGAGCAATCATCGCGTATGGTGGCAATGAAGTCAGCGTCTGACAATGCGAAAGAAGTGATTGGTGATTTGAAACTGGTTTACAACAAAGCACGTCAAGCAGCCATTACCAAAGAGATTTCAGAAATCGTCGGCGGCGCGGCAGCGGTATCATAGTATTTTTAAGAATTAAATTACAATTCAACAGATTAGCTTGAATAGGATATAAAAAATGAGTACAGCGAACGTAGGTGTAAAAATAGGTAAAGTAGTGCAAATTATTGGTGCTGTGGTGGACGTTGAATTTCCACGCGATCAAATGCCTAAAGTATTTGAAGCATTAATTATTGATGATGCTACAAGTAATGCTGAAACAGGCTTGACACTTGAAGTGCAACAGCAATTAGGCGACGGTATTGTACGTACAATTGCCATGGGTTCTTCAGATGGTCTCGCACGTGGTACATCATTCAAATCAACAGGCGATCAAATTACTGTGCCGGTAGGTGTAGGTACTTTGGGTCGTATTATGGATGTATTAGGTCGCCCAATCGATGAGGCTGGTCCAATTGATTGTGACGAGCGTCGCGCAATTCACCAAAAAGCGCCAACTTTTGAAGAGCTATCTCCTTCTGTTGACTTGTTAGAAACAGGTATCAAGGTGATTGACTTAGTTTGTCCGTTTGCTAAAGGTGGTAAAGTTGGTCTATTCGGTGGTGCTGGTGTAGGTAAAACAGTGAACATGCTTGAGCTTATTAACAACATTGCAAAACAACACTCAGGTTTATCCGTGTTTGCAGGCGTGGGCGAGCGTACGCGTGAAGGTAATGACTTCTATCACGAGATGGCCGAAGCTGGCGTGATCAAGCTTGATAACATGAAAGAATCAAAAGTAGCCATGGTGTTTGGTCAAATGAACGAGCCCCCAGGCAACCGTTTACGCGTTGCGCTTTCTGGCCTGACCATGGCAGAAAAATTCCGTGACGAAGGTCGTGACGTATTATTCTTTGTGGATAATATTTATCGTTACACATTGGCTGGTACAGAGGTTTCTGCGCTGTTAGGACGGATGCCTTCTGCTGTGGGTTACCAACCAACATTGGCTGACGAAATGGGTCGCTTGCAAGAGCGTATTACCTCGACTAAAACAGGTTCTATTACTTCTATCCAAGCGGTTTACGTACCTGCGGATGACTTGACCGATCCATCACCAGCAACCACATTCCAACATTTAGACTCAACCGTTGTGTTAAGCCGTGACATTGCTTCACTTGGTATTTACCCAGCGGTAGATCCTTTGGACTCTTCATCACGTCAGCTTGACCCATTAGTGGTGGGCGAAGAGCATTACAACGTAGCACGTAGCGTACAACAAACATTGCAACGCTATAAAGAGCTTCGCGACATTATTGCCATTTTGGGTATGGATGAGCTTTCACCAGAGGATAAATTAGCGGTTGGCCGCGCACGTAAAATCCAACGTTTCTTGTCACAACCATTCCATGTGGCCGAGGTATTTACTGGCTCACCAGGCAAATACGTACCATTAAAAGAAACCATCAAAGGCTTCAAGGCGATTGTAGCTGGCGAATATGATCATTTGCCAGAACAAGCGTTCTAC
>JAYTRW010000274.1:0-1336 GCA_043745985.1 Methylotenera sp. | reverse complement strand
CCATTCAAAAAGTTGGCAGAACAACTAAAAACCGTGTTGAGCGTAGTAACCATGCGTATCTCCTAAGATACCATAGTTACGTAACGCCCTAATTACCTAGAACAATGAACAAGAGTTAAGTGTTTATATACGTATCAAAGCTAACAGCTTGAACACTTAATCAATCTTTTTTGGAATATAAATTCCATCGATATTTATTTTACTTATTTCAAAGTATTTGATTCGATGAACCAATCAGAATACCTGCAAAAAATAACTAATTAGTGCAGGCAGCTTAGTGCGCTCAGAGATAAACCCGAAAATGAGTGCAAGCCAGAAGCAATTGTTGTAATGAATGTGAAGTCATGGCGCATATATTCGGCTTTTAGTGAAGCATATCAGTCTTGAGTTTATTTCAGATTGATAGAAGTTACTTTAATATTGCATCTCTATTTACCTCTAAATATTGAACCTAACAAACAATCTGCACACTCTCCTTACAGTGTCATTAACATCGTGTGATTTATCTCACAACATAACAACTTAGACAGTATTTCAGTATTCGATCTTAGCCATTCAAGCTTTTACTTACAATCTCGAACACATCGCTTGATAACTTGGGTGTGTTCATAATCGTTTGCAGTGCGTCTTTCATGAGCGCTTGCAAGGCTGGTGTATAACGCTTCCATTCACGAAATGGCGTCACTTGGCGTGATGCAATTTGTGGATTGATTTCATTCAACTCAATAATCACATCTCTCAAAATAGCATAGCCCTGACCGCTGGCGTCATGAAATTTCACAGGGTTATTGATTGAGAATGCCGAGTAAAGTGAGCGCACCCGATTAGGATTTTTAATATTAAAGTCTGGATGTTTGAGTAGTTTAGCAAAGTCATCAAATATAGCCTCTCTGTTTGCAATCGCTTGCAGAGAAAACCACTTATCCACAACGAGCGGATAGCCCTTAAACCGACTGTAGAAATCCGCTAAAACCTCTTCTCTTTGAGCATGCACACTATTAGACAAGCACGATGCCGCAGCAATAATATCAGTCATATTATCAGCTGCATCATAATGCGCCTTTGCAAAGGCAGCACATCCAGTACCATTAGTGACAGTTAACAGTTCTAACACGGTATTTTGTAATGCTCTGCGACCCATTGCTTCTGGCGAGAGTGAAAACTCACCAGTATTATTATTGTCTTGATACAAGCGTTGCAAAGCTTCTTTATGTGTCTGCTTGATAGTTTTAAGTATGTGGGTGCGAGCATTGTCTATGGCCGCAGGGTCAATCACTTTCTGCGTTTGTGCAATGACAGCTATAGCTGGTAGCGTGAGCGCCCGCGCGAGTAATGC
>JAYTRW010000273.1:0-4503 GCA_043745985.1 Methylotenera sp. | reverse complement strand
ACGATGCGCCGTTTCGATTATTCCAAGAGATTGAACCCCTTGTACCACTTCGACAAGTTTAGCCCGTTTAATCGCATCTATAGGTAATTTACCAAGTTTGGGGGAAACAAAAGTATCTAATCTGTAAATAATTTGTTGTTTATGTTTGATATTTTTAAGTGACGGTAATTTGTGCTTATACCAGTCTAGTTTAACTTCATCGAATGTTGGTGAAATATTTATTGGTCCAGCTGCCAAAGCATCTTTAAGTTCACTGTTTAACAATCGCGCCTTAGCCAATCCAATTTCAGGATATCGGCCAAAGGTATGTGTTTTATGTTTGCCAGTAACTTTATCTTTGTAGTTAGTACGCCAGGACTTAACTGACCGAGGTGTAACAACCAGATAAAGGCTTGGAGTATCATTCAGCTTATATTGGCGATCTCACGCTTTGGCAGCATCAATGATTTTAGTGTTAAGCATAATACCCTACTCGGCAAATACTGATACCCTCATTAATACCCTGATACCCTATAAAACAAACGAAAACAAATTGAAACATATCGAAACACCAATTAAGCTTGAAGCCAGTAATAGTATAGTGTTTTAACAAAAAATGAAACATGTTGAGACGTGCTGAAACAAGGAATTGGAGGCGCGAACCAGAGTCGAACTGGTCTAAACGGCTTTGCAGGCCGCGGCATAACCGCTTTGCTATCGCGCCTTATTGTGAGAATTATTTGAATGAATAATTCTACATTAAAAGCTGAAACTAAAACGGCGAAAGCTTATTAGCATTCGCCGTTTTATATACTACTACCAAATTCGTGGAGCGGGAAACGAGACTCGAACTCGCGACCTATACCTTGGCAAGGTATCGCTCTACCAGCTGAGCTATTCCCGCGTCGTTAAGACAGGCGCCATTATAGCGACTTTCAGAATGTCGTCAATACTAATTAACACTCAATTTACTTATTTATTTCAGTTTTATTTACCTTTTAATTTAGGCCATGCAGCCTTTAGGTAATAAGCCATTGATAGCAATGTTAAAAATGCTGCCAACACGATTAAAGCATGTCCAAACAGTTGAGTTGGAAAAACACCTAAGCTGCCTAAATCAATTTCATCCCAATATAATAAGAACAAAATCGCGAGCATTTGTGCGGCAGTTTTTATTTTTCCTATCATCGCAACGCCTACGCTACTGCGTTGCCCTTCGCCCGCCATCCATTCACGAAGTGCGCTAATGGCGATTTCACGACCGATGATAATTAATGAAACAATCGCTCCTACGCGGCCAAACTCAACCAGCACGATTAATGCAGCCGCCACCATGAGTTTATCTGCCACAGGATCTAAAAAAGCACCAAATGATGAGGTTTGATTCCAGCGTCGCGCCAAATATCCATCGAGCCAATCGGTAAATGATGCAATCGCAAATATCACAGTAATAAAAATATTGACCGAATGTGAAGGCATTGCACTTAGCTTGTGGAGGTTTTCAGGCCAATAGAAAGCACCGACAAACACAGGAATCAGCAAAATACGTAACCATGTAAGCATGGTAGGAATGTTAACTTTCATTTAACACGCTCTCATTTTTGCCCTGCAATTCGACTAAAACACAGCTCATTAGTGCAACTCTCCGTAAATTTTTTCTGCCAGACTCTGGCTGATGCCTTCAACTTGGGCGATTTCATCAATACTAGCACCCTTTACACCATCTAATCCACCAAAGCGAGTGAGTAGCGCCTTGCGACGTTTTGCGCCTATGCCTTCAATATCTTCCAAGCTGGAATGTAGTCTCGCCTTGGCACGCTTGGCTCTATGCCCCGTAATGGCGAACCTATGAGCCTCATCACGTATTTGCTGCAGCAAATGTAAGCCTTTATTGTCTTTTTCCAAGTTAAGCATTTCGCCTGTGTCAGAAAAAATCATCGTTTCTAGACCTGGTCTGCGCTCTTCACCTTTAGCGATACCAACAAGTAAAATATCCTCCAGTCCAACTTCCGCCATCACTTCAACCGCAACGCCTAATTGCCCTTTACCTCCGTCAATAAAGATTAAGTCTGGTCGCACGCCCTCACCTGCCGCTACTTTTTTATAACGACGTGTTAACACATCCCGCATTGCGGCATAATCATCGCCAGGCGTTATGCCTGTGACGTTGTAACGCCTATATTCGCTATTTTGCATATCGCCACGGTCAAACACCACACAGCTTCCTACGGTTGCCTCACCCATAGTATGGCTAATATCAAAGCATTCAATACGCTCGGTATTATCAGGTAAATGTAGCGCTTCGCGCAAAGCTAGCAGTTTAGCGGTTTGATTGGCTGAGGTCGCAGCACGCTGACCCAACGCCAGCTCAGCATTGGTTTGCGCCATCTTCAGCCAAACGCGCTTATCGCCAATGGGATTGGTATTGATTTTTACCTTGCGCCCAGCTTGTTCACTCAGCACATCTTCAAGCACAGTCGTTTCAATTTTAACGCCCACCACAATCAGCGGCGGCGTGTTCTGCGCCACATAATGCTGCGCAAGAAATGCCTCCACACTAGTTTCTAGTGTTTCGCCATCTGAATTCTTAGGCATATAGCTTCTGTCGCCTAAATGTCGCCCGCCACGAATCATCACTAAATTAATACAGTGCTGCCCTTGCAATTCGGCGCAGGCAATCACATCAGCATCTGAAACATTGAAGTCGCTGACAAACTGTTTCGCTTGTACTTGCCTTAACGCTTGCATACGATCACGAAACACGACCGCCATTTCATATTGCTGATTGGCTGCGGCAGTGTTCATGCGCGCGCCTAACGCATCAATCACTTCATTAGTTTTACCTTGCAAAAACATCGCAGCTTGATGCACGTCATTATTGTAATCTTCAGCAGAAATCAAACCCACGCAAGGCGCGGTACAACGCTCAATTTGATGCTGTAAACAAGGTCGACTACGGTTAGCAAACACGGTGCTCTCACAGGTGCGCAACTTAAATACCTTTTGCAAAAGCTGAATACTTTCGCGCACCGCAACAGAATTAGGAAAGGGACCAAAGTATTGATTACCTTTGCGCTGCGTGCCTCGATGAAACGCCAAGCGCGAGGACTCATCACCCGTCAATACAATATAAGGGTAAGACTTGTCGTCGCGAAACAGTACGTTATAGCGAGGCATTAGCCCTTTAATGAGGTTGTTTTCCAACAACAAGGCTTCAGCTTCATTGTGAGTGACAGTCGTTTCAATTTTAACGATATGACTCACCATCATGCGCGTACGCGGACTAGGTAAGTTTTTATTGAAATATGACGAAACCCGTTTTTTCAGGTCTTTGGCTTTACCCACGTAAATGACTTCATCCGTGGTATTTATCATGCGATAAACACCTGGCAGGTTAGGCAGATTCTTTAATATGGGTTTTGGGTCGAACATGGGCTTATTTAGCTTGGGCTTTTTATTCCAATTTAGCTTCAGCGATGCGCAACAACCTAGCCTCTTCGGCTTTTTTTGTGTCTTCAATCTCGCGCATCACACTTTTTAAATCAACAGCTTTGGTGCTTTGCCTAAAACGCCCTGTAAGCGGCGTTTCCAGAGTTAAATCACCATGTGCATAGAGCGCCCAAATCTCTTTGCCGTATTGTGTAGTGAGCAACTCCGGCGCAAAACGACCAAAGTAATCGCTTAAATTTCTAACATCACGCTCTAGCATCTCACTTGCGTTATTGTTACTTGACGCATCTACCGCCTGTGGTAAATCGATAATCACAGGACCATCGGCACTCATTAAAATATTAAATTCAGACAAGTCACCATGCACAATGCCTGCACAAAGCATGCGCACCACTTCTTTAATTAAAGTGCCGTGGTGAATGCGTGCATCTTCTGTACTAAAAGTCACATCGTTTAAACGTGGCGCGGCGTTACCATTGGCATCAGTCACCAACTCCATTAACAACACACCTTCGTAAAAATTATACGGCTCTGGCACTCGCACGCCGGCATTGGCAAGACGATACAAAGCATCCACCTCTGCACTTTGCCAAGCCGCCTCTTGTGATTCACGACCGAACTTTGAACCTTTAGCCATTGCGCGATTTTGGCGACTATTTTTAACTTTACGGCCTTCGGTATAATCTACACTCTGACGAAAACTACGTTTATTCGCCTCTTTATATACTTTAGCGCAGCGCACATCATTGCCGCAACGTACGACATATACAGTGGCTTCTTTACCGCTCATTAGTTGACGGACAACATCATCAATCAAGCCATCTTCTAGGAGAGACTCAAGTCTTTGGGGAGTTTTCATAATGATATTTTAACACCATGCTGAGATTCATTGCTCAGCACAAACTTAACCAGTGATAAATTTATGAACTTAAAATAACTATATAAGCAGAAATTTTATCAACCATTAAGACAAAGGCCAGCAAGGCTGGCCTTTGTTGTTACGCATTAAAGATCAATCTATATTAACAAACTCTGCTAAAAATCTTTTTCTTGCATAGAAGGCTCTTGATGTAC
>JAYTRW010000272.1:0-4504 GCA_043745985.1 Methylotenera sp. | reverse complement strand
GATTCTTGCAGTTTAAAAGAACAAAACGAAATGTAAACGGTGTATTGCTACTGGATAAGCCAATCGGTTTTTCTAGCAACCAAGCCTTACAAAAAGCCAAATGGTTATATCAAGCCGCAAAAGCTGGGCATACTGGTACGCTAGATCCTTTAGCGACAGGCTTGTTACCACTTTGCTTTGGTGAAGCCACAAAATTCGCTCATTACCTGACTGATGCAGACAAAACCTACGTGGCGACTTTAAAGCTAGGTGTTACTACCAATACTGGTGATGCCGAGGGTGAGATACTGACAACGCAAACTGTGAATGTTAGCCAAATGCAATTTGAGCAAGCATGCCAACAGTTTCTCGGTGAAATCAGCCAAATCCCTCCAATGTTTTCTGCTTTAAAGCATGAAGGCAAAGCGATGTATGAATACGCACGTGCTGGCATAGAAATAGAGCGCAAAGCTCGCTTGATTACTATTCATCATATTGCTGTTGAAGACTTTAAGCAGGATGAGGCGATTATTACCGTGACTTGCACAAAAGGTACATACATACGCACCTTAGCAGAAGATATTGGTAAACAATTGGGTTGCGGCGCGCATTTAATTGGTTTGCGTAGAACAGCCACTGCTGACTACAAAATAGCCCAAACGATTACCTTAGAACAATTAGAAGCCATGACGCTAGAGCAAAGAGAAGCCGCTTTGCTACCTGAAGACACCGCTGTGCAGCATTTACCAGCGATTACCTTAGATGATGATAGCGTGTTTTACCTTCAGCAAGGTCAAGGCGTGTGGAAGAGCGGATTGGTACCCAAAGGTTTGCTACGTCTATACAGTGAGCAGCAAACTTTTTTAGGGCTGGGTGAGTTGTCGGACGAGGGAAAAATCGCGCCCAAACGACTAATAAGGCACCTCGAAAATTAAGCTGAGAGTCCATAAACATACAAAACTACTTGATAAATCATAGATTTATCTTTAGAATGCTCAGTTCATTTTGTAAATGAATGCTTTAGTGGGTTTTCTACTTTTGCATTGACGCTAATTATTAGGAAAAAAAATGGCAACTACAGCTTTAGATACCGCAAAAATCGTTAAAGAATATCAACGTGCTCCAAATGATACCGCTAGCCCAGAAGTGCAAGTTGCGCTTTTAACTAGCCGCATTACCTACTTAACAGAGCATTTTAAGTCTAACAAAAAAGATAACCACTCACGTCGCGGTTTATTGGCTTTAGTAAGTCAACGTCGTAGCTTGTTGGATTATTTAAAACGTAAAGATGCAGCCCGTTATCAAGATTTGATTGCGCGTTTAAGCTTACGTAAGTAATTTTTATAAAAGTGACTTCTTGTTAATATTTAGCTCGCTTTTGTAATTGTAAAGAAAGCCGATTGCATGGTGATATGCGTCGGCTTTTTTCATGGCTGAAATACAAAGCCAAAAAATATCACAGTAAGTTTTAAATTGACTAAGAAAAACCAGCGCTTATTGGGTAGTGAATAAGCGCTTATTGAAAAGACAAAGGAAAAAATAATGTTTAATAAAGTAACTAAAAGTATTCAATACGGTGCGCATACGCTCACTCTTGAAACAGGTGAAATCTCCCGTCAAGCCGATGCGGCTGTGCTGGTGAGCTACGGCGATACGGTGGTATTGGTAGCCGTTACGAGTAAATCAGAAGTAAAAGCAGGCCAAGATTTTTTCCCATTAACAGTAGATTACATGGAAAAAACTTATGCTGCAGGTAAAATTCCAGGTGGCTTTTTCAAACGTGAAGGCCGTCCTTCAGAAAAAGAAACGCTGACAAGCCGTTTAATCGACCGTCCATTACGTCCATTATTCCCAGAAGCGTTCTATAACGAAGTGCAAGTGGTCGCAACTGTGTTGTCATCAGATCCAGAAATCGATGCAGATATCCCAGCGATTATTGGTGCTTCTGCAGCCATGTCATTATCAGGCATTCCATTCTTCGGCCCACTAGGCGCGGCACGTGTTGGTTATATTAATGATGAATATGTATTGAACCCAACAAAAGCACAATTAGCAGAAACTGATTTGGACTTGGTCGTAGCGGCTACCGAAACCGCGGTAATGATGGTTGAATCAGAAGCGAAAGAGCTTTCAGAAGAAGTGATGCTAGGCGCAGTTGTATTTGGTCACGAGCAAATGCAGGCTGTAATCAAAATGATTGCTGAGCTAGCTGCTGAAGCTGGTAAAGATGCTTGGGATTGGGTTGCTCCCGAACCAGATACGGCGTTAATCGCAAAGGTAGCAGATTTAGCTGCTGCAGACATTAATGCTGCATTTCAAATTAAAGCAAAAGGTGCGCGTTCAGCTAAGTTGTCAGAAATTACTAGCCGCGTATTAGGCGCTTTAATTACTGAAGAAACATCAACAACAGAAGCCAACAAAATTAAAAATGAAATCTTTAATTTAGAAGCTAAAACAGTGCGTAGCCAAATTCTAAATGGCGAGCCACGTATTGATGGCCGTGATACACGTACGGTGCGTCCTATCAGCATCCGCACAGGCGTGTTGCCACGTACGCATGGCTCTGCATTGTTCACACGCGGTGAAACGCAAGCTTTGGTAGTTGCAACGCTTGGTACAGGCCGCGATGAACAAGTGATTGACGCACTGCAAGGCGAGTTTAAAGACCGCTTTATGTTGCATTACAACATGCCTCCGTACGCGACTGGTGAAACAGGTCGTGTCGGCACACCAAAACGCCGTGAAATTGGCCATGGCCGTTTAGCAAAACGCTCTTTAATCGCAGCATTGCCAGATCAAGCGGATTTCGATTACACCATGCGTGTAGTGTCTGAAATTACAGAATCTAACGGCTCTAGCTCAATGGCTTCAGTGTGTGGCGGTTGTTTAGCGTTGATGGATGCAGGTGTGCCAATGAAATCACTTGTGGCTGGTATCGCCATGGGCTTGATTAAAGAAGGCAATCGCGTTGCGGTGTTGACCGATATTTTAGGCGACGAAGATCACCTTGGTGATATGGACTTTAAAGTAGCTGGTACAGAAGATGGTATTACTGCACTACAAATGGACATCAAAATCACAGGTATCACTGCACAAATTATGCAAGTGGCTTTAGCGCAAGCTAAAGAAGGTCGTGCACACATTTTAGGTATCATGAAAACGGCAATGAGCAGCGCGAATACTGAAATGTCAGCTTTTGCACCGCGCATTATCGTGATGAAAATCAATCCTGAAAAAATCCGTGACGTTATCGGCAAAGGTGGCGCGGTGATTCGTGCGTTAACTGAAGAAACAGGCACTAGCATTGATATTACTGAAGACGGTACAGTGAAAATTGCATGTACAAGCTCAGAGCAAGGTGCTGAAGCGCAACGTCGTATTGCTGAGATTACTGCAGAAGTTGAAATCGGCAATGTGTATGAAGGTACTGTGCTTAAATTACTTGATTTTGGTGCGATCGTGTCGCTAATTCCTGGCAAAGATGGTTTATTACACATTTCACAAATTGCACATCAACGTGTTAATGCTGTGAGTGACTTCTTAAAAGAAGGCGATATTGTTAAAGTTAAAGTGGTTGAAGCTGATGAAAAAGGCCGCGTGCGTTTAAGTATGAAGGCTTTGATTGAAGCGCCAGCAGCTGAAGCTAAATCTGAGACAGAAGCTGACGAATAAGTTGGTTAATGTTTAGCAAAAAGCCCGCGGAAGCGGGCTTTTTGCTGTGTGGATATACTTAATGCATGCCCTGCGAGCCAATATCCATGGGGCTCGCAGGGCATGTGTTTGAAATGAAAATATGCCTTTAAAATAACAAAATCCCGATTAATCGGGATTTTGTTATACACTAAAATTTAGTTGCTTAATTATTTAGCTACTTGCTTCTCACGCATTTCATCTAAAGTTTTGCAATCAATGCAAAGTGTCGCGGTAGGACGTGCCTCTAGACGCTTTAGACCGATTTCAATACCGCAGCCTTCGCAATAGCCATATTCATCACTATCAATATTGCGTAAAGTCTCATCAATTTTCTTGATAAGCTTACGTTCGCGATCGCGGTTGCGCAACTCTAAAGTCATGTCTGACTCTTGGCTTGCGCGGTCGTTAGGGTCTGCAAACATAGTCACTTCATCTTGCATCGTATGCACGGTGCGATCAAGCTCATGGCTTAGTTCTGCTTTCCAGTCATTCAAAATCTTACGAAAGTGATTGAGCTGTGGTTTGCTCATATACTGTTCGTCAGCCTTTGGCTGGTAAGGGGTGAAATGTTTAGTAATAACTTCTGCCATGGTGTGCCTCAAAAAACTTAAAAAGAGTTACTTAAGAAAACTACCTAAGAATTATGCTTTATAAAATTAAGCGCGTGAGTGTACACTGAAACTGGCTTTGATGCAAAATTAGCCTAATTCATTGAATTATTTGCTAAATAACTTAATACAGGATATTAAAGTTTTGCTTCATTTAACTCTAGCGCTAATAGTGTGTTTTCCATTAAAGTGGCAACCGTCATTGGGCCAACGCCGCCTGGTAC
>JAYTRW010000271.1:0-13614 GCA_043745985.1 Methylotenera sp. | reverse complement strand
CTTTTGCAGTAAAAATTCCAATGTGGCCAGTGCATACTTGGTTGCCAGATGCTCACGTTGAAGCGCCAACTGGTGGTTCAGTAGTATTGGCTGCGATTGCACTTAAACTTGGTGGATATAGCTTTTTACGCTTTGCAATGCCAATCGCACCTGATGCAGCACATTACTTATCAGGCTTTATGATTACCTTATCGCTAATAGCCATTGTTTATATTGCGCTGGTAGCTTTGGTGCAAAAGGACATGAAAAAGCTCATTGCATACTCCTCTATTTCACACATGGGTTTTGTCACATTAGGCTTTTTCATATTCAATAACCTTGGTCTTGAAGGTGCAATAGTCCAAATGGTCTCACACGGCTTTATCTCTGCGGCTATGTTCTTATGCGTGGGCGTTTTGTATGACCGTGTACACAGTCGTGAGATCAACTCCTATGGAGGTGTAGCTAATACCATGCCCACTTTTGCGGCTTTTGCAGTGTTGTTTGCCATGGCTAATAGTGGTTTGCCAGGTACATCAGGCTTCGTAGGTGAGTTCATGGTGATTTTAGGCGCTATCCAAGAGAATTTCTGGTATGCGTTCTTAGCTTCATTCACATTGATTTTCGGTGCAGCTTACACCTTATGGATGGTGAAACGCGTGTTTTATGGCGAAATTGCTAATGCAAAAGTAGCTGCACTTAAAGATTTGTGCCAACGTGAATTTTTAATTTTAGCGATATTAGCCGTAATGGTATTAGCATTAGGCATATACCCGCAGCCGCTCACTGATATGACAAATGCTACAGTGACACAACTTCTTTCACATTTAATGCAAAGCAAGCTACCTGTAGGTTTGCCGTCAGGTCTATAAGTCATGGAAAATATTCGTTACGACCTCATCACAGCCTTACCTGAAATTGTCATCGTATGTATGGCGATGTTTATTCTGTTGGCAGATTTACTTCTTAAACCAGCCAATCGCATCGCGATTTACTTGCTAGCCCAAGTCACATTATTGGTTGCAGCTTACATCACATTTACTACACACATACCAAGTGTTAGCTATGCCTTTACCAACAGCTTTGTTGATGATGCAATGGCAGATGTATTGAAGTTGATGATTTATTTGGGTACTTCATTAATCTTTGTGTATAGCCGTCAATATATACAGCAACGCGATATGTATCGTGGTGAATTTTATGCCTTAACGCTATTTTCAGTACTGGGCATGATGATTATGGTGTCTGGCCAAAGCATGCTAACGCTGTATATAGGCCTAGAGCTATTATCATTGAGCTTATATGCATTAGTAGCGCTTGACCGCGATAACGCAAAGGCAACCGAAGCTGCCATGAAGTATTTTGTTCTAGGTGCATTAGCATCGGGGATGTTGCTATACGGCATGAGTATGATTTACGGCATGACAGGCAGTTTGAATATTGCTGAAATCAGTGCTGCATTAATTGGTGCTGATAAATTACATTCTGTGTTGATATTAGGTTTAGTGTTTATTGTTTCAGGTTTAGCTTTCAAGCTAGGTGCGGTGCCATTCCAAATGTGGGTGCCAGATGTTTATGAAGGTTCGCCAACAGCAATGACCATGCTGATTAGCTCTGTCCCTAAACTAGCCGCTTTTGCATTCGTGATTCGTTTGTTAGTTCAAGCATTGCCATCATTAGCCATCGATTGGCAGCAAATGTTAATGTTCATGGCGGTCTTGTCCATTATCATTGGTAACATCACAGCCATTGCACAAACCAACTTAAAACGTATGTTGGCTTATTCAACCATTTCCCATGTCGGCTTTATGATGTACGGCTTGATGAGTGCTAGCACTAATGGTTTTGTTTACGCCATGTTCTACATCGTGAGTTATGTATTAATGACGCTAGCTGGTTTTGGTATGATAATTTTGCTGTCACGTAAAGGTTTTGAGGCGGATAAATTAGATGACCTGAAAGGGTTAAACCAACGCAGCCCATGGCATGCATTTTTAATGCTTATTGTGATGTTTAGTATGGCTGGTGTGCCGCCAACTTTAGGTTTTTATGCGAAATTCTCTGTGCTGCAAGCTGCGTTACAAGCTGGCTACTTATGGCTGGTTGTATTTGCAGTATTAATGGCAGTGATTGGTGCGTTCTATTATTTACGTGTGATTAAAATGATGTATTTCGATGACGCTGTAGACCATCATCCCATCGAAGCGCCAATGGATATGCGCATTGTCTTGGGCATCAATTCACTGGCTTTATTAGTGATTGGTTTAATGCCAGAAAAGCTCATGGAGCTTTGTATCTATGCCATTACAAGAAGTTTAAGTTAAACTCGAATAATCTTCTATTTGCCCATTGTTTATAAACCCCTTGTAAACAATCGTAAAACACTTGTAGCCAGTTGACCAGTCTGCTATCGAAATAGCAAAAATATACAAAAAGTACTTGTATATTTTTGCTTGTCATTCAAAATACAAACAGATTAAATTCAACTTAGACTTAAGTATTTAAAGGCTTCTATATGCGCTTAGATGACGAACGTGAAAGTAGTAACGTAGAAGATAGACGTGGTAGTGGTGGAGGCATGCCCATTGGCGGTAAAAGTATAGGCCTAGGCACTATCGTAATTGCCTTAGTCGCCATGTATTTCGGCGTTGATCCTTCGGTTGTGCTCAATATAGGGCAAGGTCTGCAACAACAAGCGCCAGTTGAAGCTAAACCCATTCCAGCAGATGACCCCATGGCGAAATTTGTAGCTAAAGTGCTTGCTAGCACTGAAGATACGTGGGGTAAGATTTTTGAAGCATCTGGTCAACAATATCTTGCACCAAAATTAGTATTATTTAATGGTCAAACTCCCACTGCTTGTGGTTCTGGGCAGGCTGCAATGGGACCGTTTTATTGCCCAGGTGACCAAAAAGTCTATATTGATTTAGCTTTCTATAATGAAATGAAAACACGCTTTCATGCACCAGGCGACTTCGCCCAAGCCTATGTAATTGCGCATGAAGTCGGTCATCACATTCAAAACATCACTGGCATTTCAGGCAAAGTGCAACAAGCACGTCAAAGCGCGCGAAGTGAGGCACAATCCAATCAATATTCAGTAAGACTGGAGTTACAGGCAGATTGTTATGCTGGCGTTTGGGCAAATCGTGCGGATGGCGCAGACCGTATTTTAGAAGCAGGTGATGTAGAAGAGGCGATGACCGCTGCGGCGGCGATTGGTGATGATGTTTTGCAAAAACAAGCGCAAGGTTATGCCGTGCCAGATAGCTTTACCCACGGTACGTCTGCACAACGCACACATTGGTTTAATCAAGGCTTAAGCACCGGTGATATTAAAAAGTGCGATACCTTTAGCTCTTCATCCGTTTAGCTTACTGTCGACTTAACGGCAGCACTCATTACAGAATATTTTATGCAGACGCTTAGCCATGATTTAACAGAGCATTGTATTGAATCACAAACCATTGCTACGGGAGGCATGCTCACAGTTAAACGCGACCAAGTGCGCTTACCTAATGGTCATACCAGCCAGCGTGAGTATGTGACGCATCCAGGTGCAGTATTGGTTGTGCCGATTCTGCCCAATGGTAATATCGTGCTGGAGAAACAGTTTCGTTATCCATTACATCAGGTGTTTGTTGAACTACCAGCAGGGAAAATTGATGCAGGTGAAGATAAATTAGTTACTGGCAAGCGTGAGCTTGAAGAGGAAACGGGCTACACAGCAAGCCATTGGGTGAGCTTGGGGTATCAACATCCTTGTATCGGCTACTCCAACGAGGTTATTCATACTTACTTAGCGCATGGTTTGACTGCTGGTGAACACTTTCGCGATGATGATGAATCTTTAATTGTTTATGAAGACAGCCTTGACAACTGTTTAAACATGATACAAACGGGTGAAATTACCGATGGGAAAACAATTATTGCTTTGTTTCTGGCAGAAAAATACTTGTCACTTTATCCTGACTTACTCCATTCTGAATAAACAAACCCATGGCAAAAGTTCTTATCGTTGGATGTGGTGATTTAGGCGGAACTGTTGCTAAACAGTTATCGGCTATGGATATTCAAGTAACGGGTGTAAGGCGCAGTGACGCTGCCATTAGTGGTGTGAAAATTATTCAAGCCGATATTACAGACTCCGTCAGTTTAGAAGTTCTTAAGCCCATTCAGCCTGATATTCTTATCTATTGTGTGGCCGCGAATGGTCAAACAGATGAACAGTACAAAGCAAATTACGTCGACGGACTTTGTAATGTGCTAGCTACGCAATCAGAAAACAAAAACCTGAAACATGTGTTTTTTGTCTCTAGCACGCGTGTATACGGGCAAAAAACCGATGCACTTTTAGACGAGTCTACGCCTGCTACAGCAGCAGACTTTGGTGGTGAGCGTTTGCTAGAAGCCGAAGCATTGTTAAATGACCTTTCATGTAATACCACAGTGTTAAGGCTTTCTGGAGTTTATGGCGCGGGTCGTTTGCGCATGATTAACTTAGCAAAATCGCCACAAAATTGGCCTGCACAAAATAGTTGGTCTAACCGCATTCATAAAGACGATGCAGCAGCTTTTATAGTGTTTTTGGTGCAACAGGCCTTGGCAAGCAAGCCTATTGCAAATTGTTACATCGTCACTGATTCAAAGCCAAGTAGTCAATATGAAGTATTGAGCTGGATTGCGAATCAAATGCAGGTGAATGCTGCTGTTCTAACGCCTGCAACAGAAGGCGGTAAACGGTTAAGCAATCACTCTATGTTAAGCACTGGTTTTCAATTGCAATATCCTGACTTTATGGCGGGCTACAAGGCTCTATTGGCTACAATGGCAAGCACGGTTTCATATTTAGTATGAGGTTTCTGGTTATTGTTAATATTATATTGTGTTGCTTGTTTGCAAGCCCAGCCTTTGCACATGAAGATTTTAATGTCTGGCTTAACGACTTGAAAAAAGAGGCTATCAGTGTAGGTATTACCAAAAAAACTGCCAGCGCTATCGTGAATCATGTGGAAATATTACCTAATATTATTGAGCTGGATCGTGCCCAACCTGAGTTCGTTAGCTCATTTCTTGACTATTATCAGCGACGTGTAGATACGCTCAAAATTACGGAAGGTCGAAAGCTCCTTGTTCAACATGCCGAGTTACTGGATAAAATCGAGGGGCAATACGGTGTACCTAAAGCATTGTTAGTAGCATTTTGGGGAATGGAAACTAATTATGGCCGCTATCAAGGCAATATAGATACCTTATCTGCCTTAGCTACCTTAGCATACGATGGGCGACGTGCCAGCTTCTTTCGCAATCAGCTCATAGATGCAATGCGCATGGTTGATGCAGGCAATGCTAATACAGAGCAATTTGTGGGTTCATGGGCTGGCGCATTTGGGAATATGCAGTTTATGCCAACTACTTTTATCACTTATGCAGTTGATGGTGACGGAGATAAGAACATAGATGTAATTAGCTCTCAAGCTGATGCATTTGCATCTGCTGCCAATTATTTATCCCAAGTGGGTTGGCAAAAAGGTCAGCCCGCGATGGTGGAGGTACAATTGCCTGCAGATTTTGAATGGCAAAACGCTCAATACACTTTAAGAAAGCCTGTAAGTGAGTGGCGTAAGCTAGGCGTAAACACTATGCAGGCAAGCAATTTATCCGCTCCAGGGGGATTGACACAGGTACGTAGTACAAACAAAAAAATTAAAAACAAAAAGCATCAATCAAACTTACATCAGATTAACTTTAAAACAAAAAGTGCTACTACTTCACTTACTAGCGCTCAGACCTTCGACTCTACTAAATCGGTGCTTCCCAATGTGTCAGGGCAAGCCGCGATTATCTTACCGCAAGGTTGGCGCGGCCCAGCCTTTATGGTGTTTGATAATTTTGATGCAGTCATGGATTGGAATCGCTCAATTAATTATGCACTATCGGTTGTGCAATTAGCCAAGCGCCTTAATGGCGAGCCGCATATATTGGGCGGTCAATTTGCCGAACTTGGCGCCTTATCATTTCTGCAAATGAAGGCTTTGCAAGTTGAGCTAAATAACCATGGCTATGAAGCTGGCGAACCAGATGGTTTTCCTGGCGTACGTACGCAAGAAGCGGTGAGGGCTTTTCAGCTAGCGCAACGCTTGCCAGCAGATGGCTATGCCAGCCCAAATATTTTTAATTATCTAAAAGCAGCACAATAACAACAGCAATCGCGAATTATATGTATATAACTTACGTTTGTTATTTGCGCCTAAGTCCACAATCAGCTAAAATCGCGCTCTGTTTGAAATTACACAAAATATATTCAAGCAACTGATTAAAATAAGAGGCGGTTAGCTCAGTTGGTTAGAGCGCTTGGTCGACATCCAAGAGGTCACCAGTTCGAATCTGGTACTGCCTACCAAATTTTAAAGTATTGATAATTAAAAGAATACTGAAAATTAAAGCCAAAGCCGTTAAATTAACGGCTTTTATTATTTAATAGGAAATAATATGCCTGTAATTCGCTTGCCTGATGGCTCAGAACGTAGTTTCGATGCCCCTGTTACCGTAGCGGATATCGCTATGAATATAGGCGCTGGCTTAGCTAAGGCAGCGCTGGCAGGTAAGGTGAACGGCGTGCTAGTCGATACTTCTTATTTGATTAGTCAAGATGCAGAGCTTGCAATCATTACGGATAAAAACGAAGAGGGCATCGACGTCATTCGCCACTCAACTGCTCATTTGTTGGCTTATGCAGTTAAGGAGCTATTTCCAGATGCGCAAGTGACCATTGGTCCAGTCATTGAAAATGGTTTTTTCTATGATTTTTCATACAAACGCGCTTTTACACCAGAAGATTTAGCCGCTATCGAAAAGAAAATGACTGAGCTTGCTAAAAAAGATGAGCAAGTAACCCGTAAAGTATTACCGCGTGATGAGGCTGTGAGCTACTTTAAATCTATCGGCGAGCATTACAAAGCTGAGATTATTGCTAGCATTCCAGCAGGTGAAGATGTATCGCTGTATACCGAAGGTAATTTTACTGATCTTTGTCGCGGTCCTCATGTGCCAAATACAGGTAAGTTAAAAGCTTTTAAATTGATGAAGCTAGCAGGGGCCTATTGGCGCGGCGATAGCAATAACGAGATGTTACAGCGTGTGTACGGCACTGCTTGGCGCAACAAAGAAGAACTGGAAGCTTATTTATTCCAGCTAGAAGAGGCTGAAAAACGCGACCATCGTAAATTGGGTAAGCAGCTTGATTACTTCCACATGCAAGATGATGCACCAGGTATGGTGTTTTGGCATCCGCGTGGTTGGAGCATTTGGCAAGAAGTTGAGCAGTACATGCGCAAAATGTTTCGCGATTACAGCTATCAAGAAGTGCGTACACCTACCATTATGGATAGGACTTTGTGGGAGAAATCCGGACACTGGCAAAATTACCGCGAAGGTATGTTTGTGACTTCATCTGAAAGTCGTGATTACGCAGTCAAGCCGATGAATTGCCCTGGTCATGTGCAGATTTTCAATAGCAGTTTGCATAGCTACCGTGATTTACCATTACGCTTGGCTGAGTTTGGCTCCTGTCATCGCAACGAACCGTCAGGCTCGCTACACGGTTTGATGCGGGTACGTGGTTTTACGCAGGATGATGCGCATATATTTTGTACTGAAGAGCAGGTTGAAGCCGAAGTTGCTGACTTTATTAAGATGCTTTACAAAGCCTACGGCGATTTTGGCTTTAATGATGTGTTGGTTAAATTATCTACTCGGCCTGAAAAGCGTATCGGTACAGATGCAGATTGGGATAAAGCGGAAACGTCGCTTGCAAATGCACTTAAATTAAATAATCTTGATTTTGAATATCAACCAGGTGAGGGCGCGTTTTATGGCCCTAAAATTGAATTCACCCTTAAAGATTCACTAGGTCGTTTGTGGCAGTGCGGTACAATTCAATTAGACCCTAACTTACCAGAGCGCTTAGGTGCTGAGTATGTGGCCGAAGATAATAGCCGTAGACATCCCGTGATGTTGCATCGCGCTATTGTTGGCTCTATGGAGCGCTTCATCGGTATTTTGATTGAAAACTATGCAGGTGCAATGCCAATCTGGTTGGCACCTGTGCAGGTAATGGTACTCAATATCTCTGAAAATCAAGCAGATTATGTGCGTCAAGTAGTTGAAATGCTAAAGAAAAATGGCATTAGATGCGAATTTGACTTGAGAAATGAGAAGATAACCTATAAAATACGCGAACATTCAATGCAGAAAATGCCTTACTTGTTAGTAGCGGGTGAGCGTGAGATGCAAACAGGACATGTAGCCGTGCGTACCAGAAAAGGCGAAGACTTAGGTTCTATGCCGATTGAAGCGCTAATTGAGCGCTTAAAAGCAGAGATTGAAACTAAGGTTTAAGCCTACTAAATGCCACTTAAATTTGGCTTTCAGTTGATTTCTGAAAATGCGCGGCTTAACTATTTGGAGAATTTGATATAGCACAGGACAAAGAAACACGAATTAATGCCGACATTACAGGGTCGCAGGTTCGTTTGGTGGGCATAGAAGGCGAGCCTTTGGGCATAGTAACGTTAGCTGAGGCCTTTGCGAAAGCTGAAGAAGCTGATATTGACCTAGTGGAAATTGCACCGAATGCGGTGCCACCAGTGTGCAGATTGATGGATTACGGCAAATTTAAATATGCCGAAAGCAAGAAGCAGCACGAAGTTAAGCTTAAGCAAAAACAAGTGCAAGTGAAAGAAATTAAGTTTCGTCCTGGTACAGATGATGGTGATTATGCAATTAAAGTGCGTAATATTATTCGCTTTATTGAAGATGGTGATAAAGCGAAAATTACCTTACGTTTTAGAGGTCGTGAGATTACCCACCAAGAGTTTGGTTTAGCCTTACTTAGACGTGTAGAAGCAGACACAAAAGAAGTGGCGCTTGTTGAGCAATTTCCAAAAATGGAAGGTCGCCAAATGGTGATGGTGCTTGGCCCGCACAAAAAAATTAAGTAGTAAAAAAGATGTAGTAAACCCTAGAGTGATACGGCTAAACGGCATGCCTAAGCACTCATAACTTAAGTTCAAGGAGAACAAAATGCCAAAAATGAAAACCAAGAGCGGTGCTAAAAAGCGCTTCAAATTCTTGGGTAATGGTAAAGTGAAGCGTACTCACTCTCACTTACGCCATATCCTTACAAAAAAGACCACCAAGCAAAAGCGTAAACTACGCGGCATGGCGATTATCTCACCAACAGACGTCAAACGCGTTCGCGCAATGATGCCAACACGATAAGGAGACCGATATGCCTAGAGTAAAACGTGGTGTCATCGCTCGCGCAAGACACAAAAAAGTATTAAAAGCCGCTAAGGGTTATCGTGGTCGTCGTAAAAACGTTTACCGCGTTGCTAAGCAAGCGGTAATGAAAGCTGGTCAATATGCTTACCGTGACCGTCGTCAGAAAAAACGTCAATTCCGCACATTGTGGATTGCACGTATCAATGCGGGTGCTCGTGAATTAGGCTTAACTTACAGCCGTTTCATGAATGGTTTGAAAATCGCATCAGTTGAAGTGGATCGTAAAGTACTTGCCGACTTGGCAGTATTCGATAAAGCAGCATTTGGCCAATTTGTAGAAATGGCAAAAAAAGCTTTAGCCGCTTAAGTTGTTAAGTTTGAGATTTCAAACTTAAATTATTGGATTTGAGTAAAAAAGAGGCCTCGGCCTCTTTTTTTTACTGTAAAATCAACGTATTGTAAAATATAGCTCTAATCAGAAGTTCATTTAAAGATCAAATAAATATGGCCGATTTAACGCATTTAATTTCAGAAGCGCAGGCGGATTTCGCAAGTAGCGCAACGATGAATGACTTGGAGGTAGCAAAAGCTAAATATCTAGGTAAAACAGGTTTGCTGACTGATGCATTAAAAGGTTTAGGTAAACTTAGTAATGAGGAGCGCCCAGCAGCTGGTGCCGCTATCAATGTGGTTAAACAAGGCGTTGAGGCCGCTTTAACTGCGCGCCGTGAAGCTATTTTAAATGCAGAGCAGGCAAAGCAGCTTGCGCAAGAGTCTATAGATGTCACCTTGCCTGCGCGTACTCAGTCACAGGGTGGTTTGCACCCAGTGACGCTTACCTTGAGGCGTGTCGAAGAGCTGTTTCATTCAATTGGCTTTGAAGTGGCTACGGGCCCAGAGATTGAAACAGATTTTTATAATTTCACAGCGCTGAACATTCCTGAAGATCATCCAGCCCGTGCTATGCACGATACGTTCTATATTGATGAAGCGAATGTGTTGCGTACACATACTTCACCTGTACAAGTTCGCTATATGGAAAATGCATTAAAAACCAACAAAACTCCACCATTAAAAATTATTGCCCCTGGCCGTGTGTATCGTGTGGATTCCGATGCAACTCATTCACCAATGTTTCATCAGGTGGAAGGTTTGTGGGTCGATGAGGATATTAGCTTTGCTAACTTAAAAGGCGTGGTGCAAGATTTCTTGCAAAAATTCTTTGAGCGTGATGATTTGACTGTGCGTTTTAGGCCGTCATTTTTCCCATTCACAGAGCCATCAGCAGAGATGGACATGAGCTGGAATGGTGGTTGGTTGGAGATCGGCGGTTGCGGCATGGTGCATCCTGAAGTGTTTAAACATGTAAATCTCGATAGTGAAAAATATCGTGGTTTTGCCTTTGGTCTAGGTGTAGAGCGCTTGACCATGCTGCGTTATGGCGTGAATGACTTGCGTCATTTCTTTAATAATGATTTGCGCTTCTTAAGCCAATTTAAATAATATACCTAATAACAAACCTAAAACTTAAGGTCACAAAAGCATTATGCAGTTTTCAGAAAATTGGTTACGAAGCCTTGTAAACACTGATTTAGATAGTCAAGCACTTAGTCATGCGCTCACAATGGCTGGGCTTGAGGTTGAGGAAATGCAGCCTGTAGCTGCGCCCTTTAGTAAAGTGGTTGTCGCTAAGATTTTATCTGCTGAAAAGCATCCTGATGCAGACCGTCTGCAAATATGCAAAGTTGATGTTGGCTTAGCCGAACCTTTGCAAATCGTCTGCGGTGCTGTCAATGCACGTGTTGGTTTGATTGCTCCTTGCGCTATGGTGGGCGCTGAGTTGCCTGGCATCTCAATTAAACAGGCTAAAGTACGTGGTGTAGAGTCTTTCGGCATGATGTGCTCATCTAAAGAGCTTGGCATTAGTGCTGAAGCAGCAGGTTTACTAGAGTTAGATGAAAACGCAATCGTAGGTCAAAGCATTCGCGAGCATTTAGACTTAGATGACAATCTACTCACCTTGAAGTTAACTCCCAATCGCAGTGATTGCTTGAGTATTACAGGTATTGCACGTGATGTTGCCGCTATAACAGGCGCAGAAACGCATTTTGAAACTATTGAAGCGATACCTGCAACGTTTAAAACAGCTAAAAATGTCCTTGTGAGTGAACAGACAGTTTGCCCGCGTTATTGCGGGCGATTAATAAGCGGTGTAAATGCTAACGCAAGTACACCTGATTGGATGATTAAGCGTATCGAACGTAGCGGTCTGCGTAGCATTAGCGCATTAGTTGATGTCACTAATTATGTATTGCTTGAATTAGGTCAACCCCTACATGCTTTTGATGCGGCTAAGTTAAATGGCGATATTACAGTTCGCTTTGCCAATACCAATGATTCACTAAGCTTGCTCAATGATCAGACTATACAATTAAAATCTGACGACTTAGTCATTGCCGATGCAAATGGTGCAGTAGCGCTTGCAGGCATTATGGGTGGTAAACCGACATCTGTAGATGATGCAACAACTGAAATTTTCTTAGAAAGTGCTTTTTTTACGCCTACAGTGATTGCTGGTAAAGCGCGTCGATTGGGCTTAAGTACAGACTCGTCTTACCGTTTTGAACGAGGTGTGGATTTTGGAAATACAAAAAATGCACTTGAATATGCTACCAAGCTGATTTTAGAAATTTGTGGTGGCCAAGCAGGTGAAGTGACTGAAGTTGTTGGCAGCTTGCCAGTCCGCCAGCCTGTCAAATTAAGAATGGCGCGCTTAATATCAGTGTTAGGCATTCCATTTGAGCAAGCTACAGTCGCACAGCTACTGACACAGCTTGGTTTTGTATTCACAGAAGTGAACAGTATATTCACTGTTGTACCACCAAGCTATCGATTTGACATTAGTATTGAAGAAGACTTAATCGAAGAAATTGCACGTTTGCATGGTTATGACCATATTCCTGCAATCGCGCCAGTGGCCAATTTACTCATGCTTTCAGCGCCTGAAGCTAGATTACATCAAAACAAACTACGCGATAGTTTAGTTGCGGTCGGCTACCAAGAGGTTGTAAATTACAGTTTTGTGGATGAGAGCTGGGAACGAGATTTGTTAGGTAATGCTGCGCCTATCAAGCTTCAAAACCCGATTGCAAGCAACTTGAGCGTGATGCGTACTAGTTTATGGGGCGGCTTGCTTGATACCTTAACGTATAACTTGAACCGTAAGCAAGACAGGGCATTCTTGTTTGAAATTGGTGCAGTGTATTTTAAACAGGCCAATAGCTTTGTTGAAACTGCACGCGTTTCAGGTCTCGCGTACGGTAGCGCAAAGCCTGAGCAATGGGCTGCCGATAGCGCTGACATAGACTTTTTTGAAGTGAAAGCGCATGTCGATAGATTAGTAGGTGCTAAAGCGAACTATGAAAAGGCTGAACACAACGCTTTGCATCCAGGACAAACAGCACAAATTCTACTTGATGGTAAAGTGATTGGCTGGCTAGGTAAACTGCATCCAAAATGGCAGCAACAATACAGCTTAACGAAAGCAACCTATTTATTTGAGTTGGATTTAGAAGCAATATCTAATCATCAAATACCAACTTACCAAGAAGTTTCTAAACTGTTGCCAATTCGTCGCGATTTGGCAGTCGTTTTGGATGAAAATATTGCAGTTGGTGAGGTGTTAAGTGCAATAACAAAAGCCGAAATTCCATTGGTAATTGACGTGGCATTATTTGATTTATACCAAGGTCAAGGTGTCGCTGAAAATAAAAAAAGCCTTGCATTATCAGTACTTATGCACGATACTCAAAAAACGTTAACTGATAGTGATGCCGACACAACCATTACTATTCTGCTACAATTATTACAAAATCAATTTGCTGCAACACTTAGAAATTAAATCACAAAACTGTGTGACTTGACTTTGAATGTGATTGAATTTTAATGGATGGATTTGTATATTCAGTGGCTTTGTGAATTTAACTTATTAAAATAATAATCTATACATTAAAAAAAGCTCAAAAGCTAGAAATGAAATGGGAGTGGGTATGACATTAACAAAAGCTGAACTTGCTGATTTACTCTATGAGCAAGTTGGGTTAAATAAACGTGAAGCCAAAGATATGGTTGAAGCATTTTTTGAAGAGGTGCGTATTGCGTTAGAAGCTGGTGATAGTGTGAAGTTATCAGGTTTTGGTAATTTTGAATTACGCAAGAAATCGGAGCGTCCAGGCCGTAACCCTAAAACTGGCGAAGAAATACCAATTACAGCACGTCGTGTAGTGACTTTTCATGCGAGCCAAAAGTTAAAAAGTAAAGTAGAAGCAAATTACCTTAACTAATTGAATG